>DMBA01000269.1:9022-14925 GCA_003446315.1 Ruminococcus sp.
ATCACGTTCTACGGCACACAGGATAGCTGGAATGCCGTTGAGAGAGATCCGGATGATGCGTTCCTGAATCGTGCAAACATGGTCTTTGATCCGAACGGCGGCGATCCGGAAGATGTGATCGGCGATATCAACGGGGACGGTACCTGCGACAAGGCTGATGCAGCATTGCTGCTGAACTGGCTCATCGCAAAGCCGGATACCACCCTTGCAAACTGGAAAGCCGGCGATCTGAATGATGACGGCAAACTGAATGCGGCCGATCTGACATTGCTCAAAAGCAATATCCTGAACAAATAATATGCATCCAAAACGTCGTTTGCAGCAATGCAGACGGCGTTTTTTTTGGCGCTGCGGGGGGGAACATCATAGACTGATCCTATCACCCGCAATGGATTTTTCGCATTGGACAGATCGCACTTTCCGTGATATAATAAAGCCATACCAAACGAAAGGAGCTGTACAAATGAGGAAAAGCGTTGATCCGGAACAGCATTTGATCTGTACCATGTATATTTGTACAGAGCGAATGCGGCACACAGAACGATGTTGAAGCTTGAATTTGCCTAAGATAAGACCTCCTATTTTTTTGCTGCGATCCGAAGAACAGATGCTTTGTGCGGAATGGCTCATTCGCCTGCACACACGGCATCATCAAACCGGAATACGGATCCGCCTGAGCTTCCATTCGGTTCAGGCGGATTTTTTATACCATAAACGCATAAATTTTATGTGTAATCAAATAAATTTTCAAATTCCTATTGACTCTATATGAAAAATGTGTTATAATAAAGCATACCAAGTCGGTATGAAAAGAAATGATGCTGAATATTGAGGTGAGAATCATGGATCCTACGCTCAGACAAGCAATCTATGACAAATATATCGCTCCGACACAAAAGCAAAGACCGGACTATATCGGCGTTGAAATCGAAATGCCGGTTGTGAATCTTGCAAATGAACCTGTTGACGAAACGGTTGCGCTTGCGGCAGCGGAGCAGTTTGCAGCACATTTCGGATTTCAGATTACCGGACGGGACGCGGACGGCAACTTCACTTCCGCGCAGGACAGCAAAACAGGGGATATCCTCTCTTTTGACTGCTGTTATTCCAATCTGGAGCTGTCATTTGGCAAGGCACACGGTCTGCTGGAGATCAAAGAATGCTTTGAAACATATGTTCGCTTTCTGAACAGAGAATTACGCAAAAGCAATTATACCCTCACCGGCATGGGCGTTCATCCCAATGCCAATATCAACCGCAATCAGCCGATCCAGAATGAACGCTACCGGATGCTGTATCACTATCTGCATTCCTATCCGCAGCATACGGATGAAGTCGCAATGTGCTTTCATCAGCGGCCGGATTTCGGTACCTTCACAAGCGCATCACAGGTGCAGCTCGATGTCGGGTTTGAGGATCTGACGGATGTCATCAATGTGTTCGGACTGCTCGAACCCTATAAGTCGCTGCTGTTTGCGAATTCCTATCTGCCGGATTATCCGGATTATCTCTGCGTGCGGAATATGCTCTGGGAACGCAGCATGCAGGGATATAATCCGCACAATGTCGGCATGTTTGAAAAAGAGATCACAACGATCGACGAGCTGATCGACTATATCGGCACACAGTCGATCTACTGTGCAATGCGTGACGGAAAATATATTGATTTTACGCCGGTTCCGGTCGATCAGTATTTTTCGCAGGATACGATCGAGGGCGAATATTTTGACGGGGAACGCTATCAGAAGATCGTCTTCACGCCGGAGATCGGGGATCTGGAATATCTGCGCACATTCAAATTTGAGGATCTCACGTTCCGCGGTACGATCGAATACAGAAGCGCTTGCTGTCAGCCGCTTTCTGAGGCACTGACCGTTGCTGCGTTTCATACCGGTCTGAAAGAACGGCTGCCGGAACTGAAAGAACTGCTGGAAAAAGATACCGTCATCTATACACACGGCTTCAATGCGGCAGAGCTGCAAAAGCTGCTCTCGAAGCGCAAAAAACCATATTTTATACAGGATGCACTGATCGAACATCAGCTTGTCCGTATTCTGGATCTGGCATCAGACGGGCTGAAACAGCGCGGTCTGGGTGAGGATGCTTTGCTTGCGCCGCTTTATGACCGCGCAAAAAGGCATACCAATCCCGCAAATGAAATGCTCAGCGGAATGGAGAACGGTGTGCCGCTGAGAAGCTATATTGAACAATATGCTGCGATTTGAGGTGAATGTATGAGCAGCCATTTATTTGAAGGAAAATTCGGCATTGAGCGCGAAACGCTTCGTGTGGACGGCTTTGGCAGACTTGCACAGACACCGCATCCGTTCGGCGATGATCCGCACATCACAAGAGATTTCTGTGAAAATCAGATCGAATTGGTCACGCCGCCCTGCAGCAGCATTGAGGAAGCACTCACTGCACTCGAAGAACTGGATGCCCATGTGCGGGATGTCCTTGCGGCACAGGGAGAGCACCTCTGGCTTTACAGCAATCCGCCGCATATTGAAAGCGCGGATGAGATCCCGATTGCTGCTTTTACCGGCGAACATACTGAAAAGCGGCGCTACCGTGAGTATCTGGAACAGAAATACGGCAAAAAACTGATGCTCTTTTCCGGCATCCACTTCAATTTTTCCTTTTCCGATGCATGTCTGAACGAGCTGAATACTGCGCAGGAAGATCCGCGCAGCTTTCGGGATGCGCTCTATCTGCGGCTGTATCAGCAGTTGCTGCGGCATAGCTGGCTGCTTGTCATGCTGACTGCCGCAAGCCCCTATTATGATGCATCGCTGGATCATTCCGGCGAAAGCGGGATCATAAAAAGCAAATATTGCTCCATGCGCAACAGCGAACGCGGCTATTGGAATCCGTATCTGCCGCTGCTCGATCACCGGAATCTGCATACCTTTACCGACAGCATCCGGAAATATATCCGTGCCGGATTGCTGTATTCCGTGAGTGAGCTGTATCTTCCGGTCAGACTGAAACCACGCGGCACAAATTCGCTGGAAAGCCTTTCCGAAAACGGCGTTGACCACATCGAACTGCGGATGTTTGATCTCAATCCGGATGCGCCGCTTGGTATTGATGCGCGGGATCTGCAATTTGCACATTTGCTGATGCTTTATCTGCTTTCGCTTCCGGAAGTTGATTTTACACCGCAAATGCAGACGGAAGCCATCCGGAATCATAAAAATGCCGCGCTCGCAGAACCGGATGCCGCATTGTGTGAACAGGCAGATGCGATCCTGCATAAAATGGAAGTGTATTTTTCGGATGACGAAGAAGCACAAAATGTGATCGAATTTGAAAAAAACAAACGAAATCAGCCACGGACATACAGCAGCGTCTGCCGCTGTATCAACAGATGAAGGAAGGTGGGAAATATGTGCGAGCTGCTCGGCTTCACATCATCCAAAAAAACGGATGTTTCTGCATATCTGAAAGCATTTTATGCGCACAGCGTCACAAATCCGCACGGCTGGGGCATGATGTATGAGGATGGCGTAAGGGTGATCCTGCGCGAAGCCGTCAGCGCAAACGAAAGCACATTTCTCGCTGATTTTGTGGATGCCATGCAGCCGCAAAATATGCTGCTGGCACATATCCGCTATGCAACGGTCGGCAGGATCAGAGAGGAAAACTGCCATCCGTTCAGCGGCATGGATGATTCCGGCAGAGAGTGGACGATGATCCACAACGGCACGATCTTTCACGGTGAACATAATTACCGCTATGCAGCGCAGCAGCAGGGCGATACCGATTCCGAACGCTTTTTTCTCTCCTTGCTGGATGCGGTCAATCATCAGCTTTCCGGCGGCATTCCGACGGAACGCGAACGCTTTGAAGCGGTCAACCGGTTCATTATTGACCATGCGCCGCGCAATAAACTGAATCTGATGATCTATGACGGGGATCTGCTCTATGTCCATAAAAATCTGAAAAATACACTGTGCTTCAAGCGGCTGGAAAACGGGATTGTTTTTTCGACCAAGCCACTCGACAGCGGCATCTGGGTCCCGTTTCCGATGACACAGGTCATCGCATTCCGGAACGGTCAGGAAGTGTTCCGCGGCGACCGGCACAAAGGCGTTTTTGTCCCGCCGCTGAATTATATCACCGTCAATGATGCAATGTATATCTGAGCACAAAAACCGGATCACTGCACGGTCGGCTGTGTCCGCGCTGTCCGATCCTGCTGAATCAGTTTTTCAAAAAAATTTGAAAAGGGCTTGACAAATGCAAATTTGTATGCTATAATTCCAACCATAAAGCTATGAGGAAGACAAGCAAAGTGCTGTCAATGTGTGCAGAGAGCCGGCGGATGGTGTGAGCCGGTCACAAACAGAACTGCGTATCCCTTCTGAGCCGGAGTGCTGAACAAACAGTAAGTGCTCCCGTGATTCTGCGTCAAGGAATAGGGCTTGCTGGAGCCTGAAGCGGTGTTACGCAATAGCGGCACAATTTGAGTGGTACCGCGGGTATTTGTCAAAAATGCTCGTCTCAAAGAACAATTCTTTGAGACGGGCTTTTTATTTTATCATTTTTTATAAAGGAGCGATTGTAATGAGCGAGCAGACCAAACAAATGAATGCTGAGACCAGAATCAGAGAGGTTGCAGAACGGATTATGCGTCTGCGCGAAGACCTCGGCATCTCGGTCGAGGAAATGGCAGCCCATACAGACTACTCAGTTGATGACTACCAGAAGTTTGAATCCGGTGAAAAGGATTTCACCTTTACGTTTATATATAAATGCGCAAATGTGTTCCATGTGGAAATTTCGGAGCTGTTGGAAGGCAGCAGTCCGGAACTGAAAGGGTATACGGTCACCCGAAAAGGCGAAGGCATGCCGATCGTCCGCAGAGAGGGCTTTGTTTATAACCGTCTTGCTGCGAAGTTCAAGAATAAGACCGTTGAGCCGTTTCACGTTGTTGTGCCGTATTCCGAAGAAGCACTTTCCAAGCCGCTGCATCTGGCAAGCCATGCCGGACAGGAAATGGATATCGTTCTGAAAGGTACGCTGCGGATGATCGTCGGCTCGCATACTGAGATCCTGCACGAAGGCGACTGCATCTACTATGACAGCTCCATGCCGCATGATGAGGTCGCACTCGGCGGCGAAGACTGTGAGATTTATGCTTTCGTGATGGCACCGCACGGCGCTGCCGGTCTTTCGGAATACCGCGAGCATGTGATCGAGCATCATGCAACCAATGTGGACAAAGCCGGTCTGCTGCATCCGGTTGCAGAGAAATTTGTAAACTGCGAAACAAATGAAGAAGGCGTGCTTTCCGGTGTGCACTTCCGGAATCAGGATACATTCAACTTTGCGTTTGATATTGTCGATGCAATGGCGGAAAAATGTCCGGATAAAACGGCGATGATCTATGTGGACAGAGATCACAACGAGCGCCGCTTCACATTCAGGGATATCAAAAAATATTCCTGTCAGACGGCAAATTATTTCAAGTCGCTCGGCATCAAAAAAGGCGACCGCGTCATGCTTGTTCTCAAGCGGCATTATCAGTTCTGGTTCTCGATCATCGCCCTGCACCGCATCGGTGCACTGGTCATTCCGGCATCGAATATGCTGAAAAAGCATGATTTTGAGTATCGTTTCCATTCCGCTGAGGTTTCCGCGATCGTCTGCACGGCGGACGGCGATGTTGCAAATGAGGTCGATCTTGCACAGGCAAACTGCCCCTCGCTGAAAATGAAAGTCATGGTCAACGGACAGCGCGAAGGCTGGCGTGATTTCAATGCGGAACTTTCTGCTTACAGTACCCATTTCCCGCGCACAGAGGATACCCCCTGCGGCACCGACCCCATGCTGATCTTCTTCAGCTCCGGGACATCCGGCAACCCGAAACTCGTGCTGCACAGCTATCAGTATCCGCT
>DMBA01000090.1 GCA_003446315.1 Ruminococcus sp.
GATAGTTGATCGTGCATGTTTGCCCGTTGACGGATAGGATAGTGTCGCCGCCGACATCATGCGTGATCTTGTACAGCGGGCGGCTGTACCGTGTGCCGGGGTTTACCAGCTTGTTTTCGGTGATGGCGATTTCCGGGTTGCTTACATGGTACTTAAACGGATTGCATGTAAACCCGATTTTGAGCGTGATCCGTTTTCCGTCCCATTGCTGTACCGGCTGCACCGAATCGACCTTCACGACCTTGAGATAGCGGTTCGGAAAGCGCGAGAACATCAGCGTCTTTGCATCTGCGAGAAAAGCATAGACGGCAGATAGATCAAAGCTCTCCGGGAAGAAGCAGTATGCATTGATCGTGAGCTTGATGTCGTCGTATACATTATCGGGGCTGTGGCGATCCGCATCTATGCCGGTCTGCCATGTGGTGACGCGCTGCGATGCCATTGGCGGAACGGGCGGTGTATCCACATAAAGCCCGACAGATGCGCTGGAAATACCATTGACAATAAAATAATCTGCTGATTGGATCACCATCCTGTGCCACCTACCCCTCTCTGCTGCATAATCTGGTACTGCCTGAGCTCCGTGTCAATCTGCTCCACGACTGCTCTGCCTGTTTGTTCTGTGCCGGATACGGTAACATTGATCTCGCCGATTGTGATGCCGCCGGTCTGCATTCTGCTGCCGAGCTTCTCCGCAAGTTTATCCATCCATGCGGTATTGCTGTCCAGCGGAAGCAGCACTTCCTCACCGGCTTCGCCGACAAGCGAGTTTGTCAGGTATGCCGGACGGTTTGCATAGAAGCCGGAAGCATGTCCGTTCATGCCTCTCCGGATCTGATACTGTACAAACTGCGGAACGCTGCTCGATTGCAGCATTCCCTGCGCTGTATAGTATGTATCAGATACTCTTTGCTCTCTGGGGAGATTCTGCTCAACTTCCTCACCGTAAGACGCAGCGGCTTCGTCGATCCACTGCCCGATGATGCCGCCTGTCATCATGTTGTGAATAAACGCCTGACCAAGCCGTTCAATTATTTCAGACGCTGTTTCGGAGTAGTTGATCTCACCGATAAAACACTCTGCCCATGCTCTGGCAACTTCCACCATCAGCGGTGCAGCGCCGTTTTGCAGAATGCTGATGATGCCGCTGCCGAGTGACCGGACGATCTTGTCGGCAGCCTGCTTCATATTATCCCTGTTCTTTTCATCTGCAAAATAGTCGCCGAGTTTTATCACGATTTTTTTCGAAGCGCCGAACAGCCCGCCCTCACCGTCCTGCTCCGGTCCGAGCAGAAAATCTTTGATGCCTTCAACGATATTGTCCACAATTTTCGGAGCGCCTGTTTCCGGATCCGTGATTGCATCGAGCGATTCTTCAGATAGCAGCCCGTCAATCAAACTATTGACAATATCGGATCCGATTCCAAGAATACTTTTTTTGTGTTCCGGATCCGTCCATGCTTCGAGCATTGAAGTGATGACCTGCGGTGCTTTTTCACCGGCTTCTCTTGCCATGCCTGCAAAATCAATGCCCCTGACAAATCCGGAAATATGTCTTTGCGCCTGTTCAAGATCCAGCCGGATGACGGTGAACAGCCCTCTGAAACCGTTTCTCTGAAATGCTTCTGCGAGGTGCCCGAGTTCTCCGGTACCTGTCTGCACAAAATTTCTGAGTGTCGGTGCGAGCCTGTCCGAAATGGAGATCTTCGCCTCATCGAGCGCAGACTTAAACTTTGTAATGTCGCCTTCGAGGTTGTCGAGCTGCGTTTCCGCCATTTGTTCGGCAGCGCCCTTTGCATCGAGGATGGATTCGCCGATGTGATCCCAGTCCTCTCCGATCGCATGCAGCAGCGCTTCTGATGCTGCCGTATCTCTGGTATTGAACAGGTCGGAGATGGCTTGCAGTTTTTCCTGCTGTGTCAGCCTGCCGAGCGCGGTGTTCAGGTCGCCGAAGATCTCTTTCAGCGAACGCATTTTGCCGCCTGCATCAAAAATCCTGACACCGAGTGCTTCAAACCGCGTTGCGCCTTCTGCTGTCGGGCTTGCAAGTTTCAGCAGCATATTGCGCATGTGTGTACCGGCTTCGCTGCCCTTGATGCCGGCATTTGCCATAGATGTGAGCGCGATCTCCAGTTCCTGCAAGCCGTCAACTTCCGCCTGTGTGCCGTCAGAGAGCGTGACAAAGCCGCCGTTGAGCTCCTGTGCCAGACCGCCGACCGTCAGGAAGGCATCGCCGAGCTGTTCGACATTGGTGTTTCCGGTGCTTGCAGCCTTCGCCATTTCATCGACCATCTGTGTCGTGCGTTCCAGCGAGATGCCGAAAGCGGTCTGTGTGTCGGTCACCATGTCGGATGCACGGGCAAGGTCGAAGTTTCCGGCTGCTGCGAGGTGCAGGACATTCGGCAGCATGGACATGGATGTTTCCGCGTCATATCCTGCAAGCGCCATGTAGTTGAGTGCTTCTGCGGCTTCGGTCGCGGAGAACGCGGTGCTCGCACCCATTTCGCGGGCGAAGTCTCTGAGATTTTCGATCTCCCCGACCGATTTTCCCATTGTTGCTGCGACCTGCGACATCGCCTGATCGAATTCACGTCCGGTCTGCACGGAATCCGCCATGAAGCCGACAGTAGCTTTGCCGGCAGATTCCAGCGAGGTCTTGACGAAATCCACAGCATGCCCGATGACATTTGTCAGCGCCGAGCCGAAGCCAGATGCCTTTCCTTTTGCACCGTTCAGCGCTGATTCGTAAGCGCTGGTATCGAGTGAGATCTTTGCAAACAAATCAAATACATTCATTCATCATCACCGCCTAAAATCTCCGACATCCCTGCAATGATGCTGTCCGCGACTTCTGCCGTTGAGCGTTCATCCCGCTGCTGTACGGGCGTTTCTGCGTCGCTGAGCAGATCATAGAGCCGCACCTGCATTGCGCCGCGTGTGAGCACTCTCAGGCACTCTCCGGCGTATCCCCAGCAGAGCTTTGTTCGTTCGTCCCGCTCGTACTGTTCTTCGATGCAGTCGCCGATGTATCCGCTGCCGAAACGCTCAGCCGCAGCAGGATCAACGTGCGCAAGATACCGTCCGTACCGCTTCCCGCCGTACGTTCCAGACTGATAAAAAAATCCATCACCCGTTCAGAGCGCAGCATTTCGAGAATCAGGCCGAGCGCTTCTTCCGGCATGAGTGCGCCTGCTTCTTCCTTTGTCATGAAGCCGATCAGCGCGATCAGCTCCACCGTTGCTGTTGTATGCTCCTGCATCATCCGGCGCAGAATGTCATCCAGATAGGCGCGGGAAAGCACATTCTTTTCGGCATCGTCTGCGGCATCTTTCATGCGCTGTGCGTAGTGTTCCCGCAGTGCATCCATTCCAATAAGCTGATAATATTCGTGGAACGCATCCCGCAGCCGGTAAGCTGCGGGAAGAAATTCCGAAAGCGGGCAGTTTGCAAGTGTTTTCATACTGCTGCCCCCTCTTTAACTTTTGGCCGTAACCGTTGCAGATCCGTAAGCAACCGCGCCGTTCTGGCTGACGGATGCAACTGCAATCTTTTTGCCGGTCTGTGCGGTGATATCGGAAGTGCCGTCCCACGCTGTCCATGTGTAATCCGGCGTTGCATGATAGGCAATTGTCGGTGCTGTGGTCGTTGTGCCGACCTTGTAGACATAGCTTTCGCCCTGCGCGGGCGTATAGCCGGAAAGTGTCAGCTTTGTCGTGCCGGAAGCGGTACCGGCAGCGGAAGCGACCGTGATTTCTCCGAGCGAACCGGCAGGCGTGATGCGGTAAAGCACAATCGGTTCAATCGTGTTGTCAGCGAGCGACTTGAAACCGGTCATGGTGCAGCTCAGGCCGCCGACTGCCGCCTTGCTTGTGGAGATGCTCAGGCCGCCGGTGCTCAGCGCCTTCGGCAGCTCCGCGACCACAAAACCGCCGTCGAGGATCGGCAGGATCAGCGCGACATTCTTGAAATCTGCTGCATCGAGCGCATACTTGACCGTGATGGTGTCGCCGTCGATGGTTGCACCGCCGAGCGCCATTGCGAGATCTTCCTTGCTCATGGAAGCGAGCGTGAAGCTGACAGATGCGGTGATCTTTGTCGTCACGATGCCTTCGAGATAGTCGAAGTGTACGCCGTTGAGATCAGAGAGGACATTGACGGTATCGCGCTGCACGGAAATGGAGAAGCTGTCCTTCGTGACGCGGGAGACCTGCCCTTCCATGATGGATTCGCGGAACGCTTCAATGTCGAAATCCTTGACGAAGATGCCGGTATCAAACTGCACATCGTCAATCTGATCGACGGTCAGATATTCGAGCTTGGTGAGGTCGATAGACATATGGTTACCCCCTTGTGATAAAGGTTAAATTCAGGTTCAGCAGCACACGCTTGTCATCTGGATCGAAGCCGCTCGGTGCTGCCTGTGCAAACGGCGTGCCTTTTGTGATGACGATGCATCCGCCGTCGCAGTCGATCCGGCGGAACGGCGTGACCGCCTGCG
>DMBA01000378.1 GCA_003446315.1 Ruminococcus sp.
TACAGCCGCATCACTGCGGTCGGGGAAAATGCGTTCTGCGGATTCCGAATCGGAAGCGGCTATGATACGGTTGCTTTTTCCGCGCTGGAAACCGTTTCGCCCTATAGTTTTTCCGGCGCACTGGCGGGTGTGCTGGCTTTCCCGCTGCTGACGGATATTCCCGCAAATGCGTTTGCAGATGCGAAAATCGCAGGGCTGGTGCTGGAATCCGTGAAAACCATCGGTGCAGGCGGCATTACCGGCTGCAAGGCGGTCGTGCTGACCGATGCAGTAAACGATATCGCAGCAGATGCGTTCGTGGAAGATACATGGATCGTGTCTCTGGATGAGATCTCCGTTCCCGAAGGTGCACCGGCATACCGCACCTGCGCGGAACCGCTGATCCTCTATACTTCGCAGCAGAATGTACAGATCCCGGCGCATGCGCATACAGAATGCCGCGTGCTGGCTTGCGGGGTCGGGCTGACGTATCAGTGGTATCGCGTGACCGCAGAGGAACAGCTCCCGCTTGCCGGTGAGACTGCCGCTGCTTTGTCTCCGGATACTGCCGCAGAAGGCGTGACCGATTATCTTTGCATTATGACGGATGCGGGCGGTAAAATAGAACGCTATCAGTTTACCGTCACTGTGACCGCCGCAGAAGATGCCGCTTCTCCCGATGCAGAAGGCGTTTATTACGGCAGCGGTATGGATGCACAGCAGTTTGCAGTTTCTGTGCCGGAAAGCGGCAGTTATCATATCTGTGCTTCCGGTGCTGCGCCGGTCACGGGCTTCCTGACAGATGCTGCCGGCTCTGTTCTGGCGGCGTTTCAGATCTCGCCGGACGGCATCTCCGAAATGACTGCGGATCTGGATGCCGGTACCGATTACTATTTGACCGCATCAGGAAAATGGAACGGCAGTTTTTCGATTCAGATGACGCAGCAGGATACCGAATCCCGGCTGATCTCCGATTGCCGGATCACTGTTTCCGAAGATCTTTCTGCCGTTTACGGGGAGCCCTATTGCCCTGTGGTGACGGTGACTGCACCGGACGGCACCGTTTTGCAGGAAGGCAGCGATTATACCGTGCGTGCCGTGCAGCATAATCAGATCTGTACGGCGGAAGTGTTCGGAAAAGGGGATTATTCCGGCTATGCAGAGGCTTCGGTTTCCGTTTATCCGCGTATCCCGGAAGATACGCCGATTCCGGTTTCACTCTCGGACAGCGATGACAAAGCTGTTTATATGTTCGTGCCGAAGAAGACCGGAAAGTATTATTTCTATGCAACTTACGGTTCCGGATATGCAGAGGAAGTGCAGGCATCCAACCGCAGCGGCTATTATCCGTCCGGTTCCAGATATGCACCCATCCAGACGACCTGTACCGTTTGCAGCACGCCCGACGGCACCGGCTCGGTCTATGCCGAGAACAGCTATTCCGGCCCGACCGGTAATTTCTTCAACAGCAATGTGACCATGAATGCCGGTCAGCCTTACTATATGATCTGTACGGCGAAACAGGCAGCAGAATATGCATTGGTTGTCTCGGCTTCGGAACGCAGAGAACTGCGCGGGGCTGTCGTGCGCGGCAATTTCTATGCAGTCTATACACCGGGCAAGACCTTTGTGCCGAATGTGACCGTCACGCTGGACGGCGAGACGCTCACGGAAGGCGTGGATTATCAGCTCATCCATACCAATACCGATAAACCCGGAAAGGCTTCGCTGACCGTCGTCGGCATGGGCATCTATACCGGAAAGATCGTGCGGGAATATGATATCATCCTCAATAATCCTGCGGTTCCGGAAACCTATACAGAAGAAGATACTGCGGTCAGAGTGACCTGCGCAGGTGACAGAACAGAAACCATCTGGTTCCGCGTGGATGCCGGTAAGACCGCAAACGAAACCATCCGTTACCGCGTCATCAATGAACGCATTTCCGGCGGACGCATGGAGTATCAGCTCTATGAATATGCGCCGCTGACCCGTACAACGGCTGCCGTTTCCAAAATGAAAAATGAACAGAATGACTATAAACTGAAAAACGGCATCTATTGTCTCGTTGTCAGCAGACAGTATCCCGATCAGGCTTGTGCTGCCGATATCACCGTGATGCAGCCGTTTGATCTTTCGCAGACTGAATTGGAGATCAGCAATACGCCTTATATCGGTGCGGAAACGGAAGTGCCGCTGGTCGTGCGGATGCCCGACGGCAGAGAACTCGAAAAAAATAAGGATTATAAGGTCGTGTATCCCAATGACAATACGCTGTTCGGTACTACGCCGTTTCAGGTGATTGCGACAAACCGTTCCTACAATTCCAACAGCGGCAGCTTTGAGATCTATGTCGATCTGCCGGAAGATGCACCGGAATTGACCCTTGGAGAACATGAAGTGCATCTCACACTCGATGACCGGCTCGCTGTTTATCGGCTGACACCGGAAACCGATATGCATTATGTGCTTTCTTCAACGGATGTGCCCAATAATGTGCTGCGGATCTTCCAGCCGGACGGCACGATGCTCGAACAGGTTTACGGCAGCGGTGCAAAAGCCATCCCCTTCGATATCCCCGCGGGTGAAACCAGATATGTGATGGTCAAATTCAACGGCACTGCGCGTGAAGGTACGCTGCGGTTTCAGCTCGATACCGAAACAAAACTGCTCAATGCCTGCAAAGCGGATGCTGTGCCGCAGGTCTATACCGGTGCGCCGACTGTGCCGGATGTGACCTTCACAGACGGCGATTATCAGCTTGTGGAAGGCGTGGATTATGAACTGCGCTATATGACCGATGAAGTGAATATCGGTACGGCTACGGTCAATTATGTCGGAAAGGGCAGATACTTCGGAAGCTGTGATGTGACCTATCGGATCACGGCGGACGATCTGTTCAGCATTCCGGATCTGAAAGCCGTTCCGCTGACGCTCGGTGAGGTCTATACCGCGGACGGCGGTTCCGATACCGTTTATATGCTCTACCGCTATACGCCCGGTGTGCAGACGATGCTGAATATCACTGTTTTCGATGCGCTCTGCAATCTGACTTTGCAGCTCTACGATCAGGACGGCAGCGTGCTGGACAGTGAAGCGTTCCGGACAGAGATCGAGAAAAATGTGGAACTGGAAGCCGGCGAAACACTCTATCTGCTGTTCTCTGCAACCAATATTTCCAGCCATAACCGCAGCTTTAAGCTGATCCTGCGCGATTATGCGGAAACCGGTATGGAACTGATCGAAGATGCCGAAAACGGCTTGTATTACCGCGTTTCCAAGGAACTCGGCTATGCTGAGGTCTATGCCATCCGGAAGCAGTCTGAACAGATCGTCATGAAGCCGGAGATCGAAGGTCTGCCTGTGACATTTGTGCCGGAAGGTCTGTTCCGGCAGATCCCGCAGGATGCCGTTGTCATCGGATATGCAGGGTGCAATGCAGCCGAATATGCCGATCAGTATCACTTCCTCTATCTGGAAGCCGGAAACGAAAATGCAGGAACTGTCACGGGCGATCTGAACGGTGACGGGCGCTGCTCCGATGCAGATGCCGTCGTTTATGCCGCTGTGCTCTCCGAAAGTACACTGCTCGATCCGGCACTCCTGCACCTCGAAACTGCCGATCTGAATGCGGACGGTATCCTCGATTTTCAGGACTATGCAGTGCTGCTTGCACTCATCGAATCTTAATCTGCTTTTCTGATTCCTTTTTGGTTTTTCTCACCGTTTTTCCATATTTCTTAGGTAAAATACAATCAGAAAAAACAGGGAAACGAAAATGGAGAACGATAGAAACCGAAAGGATGAGCCCTATGCGTAACATCAATCGAAATCTTTGCGCGATGACGGCAATGCTGACGCTGATCGCAGTCTCCGGATGTGCCAATCAAACCAATTCTACAGCAGATACTGCGGAAACAACATCTGCTGTGCAGGAAAAAACGTCTGAAACAACCGCTGCGGACGAAACGGATCCGGCAGAAACCGATACCAAAACCGAAACAAAACCGGAATCTGCCGGAACGGTTGCTGCATGCTCCAAAGCCGATCTGCGCACGGAGTGGGATGATGATGCCGTGATGCTGACTTGCAGCGGCGATTCTGTTACTGCTTCTGCATCGGACGGGCTGACCGTCGAAGGCGGCACTGTGACCATCACAAAGGGCGGCGATTATGTGCTGTCCGGCAAGATCAAAGACGGCGGGATCATCGTGAATCTGACCGATGAAACGGAAAAAGCGCATCTCTTTCTGAACGGCGCGGAGATCTATGGCAGCAGCCCGATCTCTGCTTTGCAGGCGGATAAGGTGATCGTGACGATCGTGCAGGATACCGAAAATAAACTGACGGATCCTGCTGCGGAACAGTCTGCGGCGGAATCCGATGATCCGGATGCGGCTCCGGTGGCATGTCTCGCTGCAAAATGCGACCTGACCATCAACGGCACAGGCAAACTGACTGTGCAGGCAAACAATCACAACGGCATTCATACTTCCAAAGATCTGAAAATCGTCAGCGGTGCGATCACGGTGGATGCGGTCAACCACGGCGTGCGCGGCTCTGCTTCTGTGACCGTTTATGACGGTGCGCTGAATATTACCTGCGGCGGCGACGGCATCAAATCTGCCGATACCGAAAAAGAAGGAAAAGGCGGCGTTGTCATTGCCGGCGGCGCTGTCACCATTAACGCAGAACAGGACGGTATTGATGCGGCTACTGCTCTGACTGTTGCGGACGGTACACTGGATGTGACCGCTGGCGGCGGAAGTGTCAATGCTGCGGCACATATGGATGATATGGGCTTTGGCGGTCACGGCGGATTCGGCGGCGCGCAAGGTTCGCCGGACGGGGATGCAGGCGGCTTTCGCGGACACGGCGGATTCGGCAGAAATCAAATGGATCAGCAGCAGAATGACGCGCAGCAGGAACAGCCCGAACCGACTGCGAATTTCAATACCGCTGAAACGGCCGCGGCAGAAGACGCAGATACCACAGTCAGCCCAAAGGGTCTGAAAGCCGGTACGCTCCTGACCGTTACGGGCGGTGCAGTCAAAATCAATGCCGCAGATGACGGTCTGCATGCAAACGGAGATGCGGAAATCAGCGGCAATGCGGTCATTGAGATCGAAGCAGGCGATGACGGTATCCATGCGGATAATACGCTTACCATCAGCGGCGGTACGATCCATATTACAGAATCCTATGAGGGCATGGAAGCGGCTGAGATCAATGTCAAGGACGGAACTGTGCGGCTCTATGCAAAAGATGACGGCTTTAATGCTTCCGACGGCAGCGGCGGCGGTATGGGCTTCAACCGGAACGGCTCCGGTGAACTGCATCTCAGCGGCGGCTATGTCTTCGTCAATGCCGACGGCGACGGTCTGGATTCCAACGGCAATATCACCATGACCGGCGGCACTGTCATCGTGTGCGGCCCGACAAATAACGGGAACGGTGCGCTTGACTGCGGCGATAATCAAAATACCATCTCTGTCACCGGCGGTACGCTCATTGCAGTCGGTTCGACCGGTATGATGGAAGTGCCGGAAGCAAATTATCTGGCTTCTACAGAACTCAATGCGGCAGCAGATACGCTGATCGTTGTCACCGATGAGACGGGCAGCGTGCTGGCTGCACTGCAAACACCCAAGCAGGCACAGGGCATCGTTGTCAGTGCAAAAGGAATGTCCGACGGCTATCAGATCTATACCGGCGGCACCTATGACGGCACATGCAATGAGGACGGCTTTGCGTCCGGCGGTCAGTATACCGGCGGTACTTTGCTCGCTTCCGGAAACGGCGGCGGGAACGGTATGATGCACGGCTTCGGCGGCAGAGGCAATCAGACTCCGCCGGAAAACTTCGAGGGCAGGATCCCCGGCGGTATGCCGGATGATATGACCCCGCCCGATGGCTTTGCAGGGGAGCCGCCCGAAGGATTCTCCGGAAAAGTGCCCCGTGACGGTATGACCCCGCCGGATGGTTCCGGCAGACACCACGGTTCGCAGGAGTCATCGCAGGAGCCGGCGGCTTAATCACTTTGATACAACGCTGCGGCATACGGAAAGAATCACGCAAAACCTGTATGCCGCAGATTTTCTCAAAAAAATTTTGAAAAAGGCTTGACAAAGCTGCTTGTATGTGCTATAATAATAAAGCTTAATGTGAACGAGCGAATCCCGTATTCCACAGACAGCCGGCAGTCATATGCACATCTGCAAATATGACGGAAGTCCAGCCGAGGAGTGCCGGTTGTTCGATGATTGTCATGGAACTCCGCCTCTCCGATTTCGGGAGAGGCTTTTTTGATTGCATTTGTAATCATTGCCTCTGTTTCGTTGTTTGCTAAAGGCAGATTACATTTGCGGAGGTGAATATCAACATGCCTAGTGAGAAGGTTTTGCAGGCAAAGCAGGAAAAGGTCAGTGCACTGACCGAACAGCTCAAGAATTCTGTTGCTTGCGTGCTCGTCGACTACAAGGGTATCACCGTTGAGGAGGATACAAAGCTGCGTCGTGAGCTGCGTGAGGCCGGCGTTTCTTACTCTGTTCAGAAGAACACGCTGATCCGTCTTGCAATGCACAACATCGGCTACGATCAGTTTGACAGCGTTCTGGAAGGTACGACCGCAATCGCACTGTCTGAAACCGATCAGACTGCTGCTGCCCGGATCCTCGGTGAGTTCGCTGAGAAGTCCGATGGAAAATTCAGCCTGAAGGCTGGTTTTGTTGACGGTGAGGCTTATGACGCGGAAGGCGTTAAGGCACTGTCCAAGATCCCGTCCAAGGATGTCCTGCTCGCACAGCTCGTCGGTTCCCTGCAGGGTCCGATGCAGAAGCTCGCTGCTACATTGCAGGCTCTCGTGGACAAGAAGAACGAGGAAGCAGCTTAATTTTTGTTTCGCTGCTTAGAATCCGATTTATTTTGATTATTTGTAAAGGAGAATACGATCATGGCTTCCGAAAAGACACTGAAGTTTATCGAAGATATTAAGGCACTCTCCGTTCTCGAGCTGGCTGAGCTGGTCGAGGCTATTCAGGAAGAGTTTGGCGTTACCCCTGTTGTTGCAGCTGCTGGTGCAGGTGCAGGCGCAGGTGCAGGCGATGCAGCTGCTGAGAAGACCGAGTTCGATGTTGTTATGACTTCCTTCGGCGACGGCAAGATGAATGTCATCAAGGCTGTTAAGGATGTTCTGGGTCTTGGCCTGAAAGAGGCAAAGGCTGCTGTTGAGGGTCTTGGCACTCTGAAAGAGGCTTGCCCGAAGGCAGAGGCTGAGGAGATCAAGAAGAAGCTCGAAGAAGCTGGTGCTACCATCGAGCTGAAGTAATTTCTGCTTCTATTCAAAAAGACTGCATACCGCTTGGTGTGCAGTCTTTTTTTATGCAAAATGATTGACAATCCGCAGAGAATATGATATGATGATAGAAAACATGTGGAAAGAGGCACAGTATGCATCAGCGAAAATGTGTGTTTATGGTTCTTGCAGCCGGATGTCTGCTGAGTGCCTGCGGAAAGCATCACGATCAGGATGCGGTAAATCCGGTCACGCAAGAGAAACTTGCTGCCGGTACATCCGCCCAGACCGCTGCATCTGCTGCCGAAACGACCGTTACGACCGCCGAAAAAACCGTGCGCATCAATCAGAATCCGGTCGATTTTCGCGGGCTTTTTGATGCCGATACCCAAACCATCCCGCTGAATGCCGACGGTACGGTTTATGGAACGGATTTCTTGTTTGTCTATGAGCAGCCGGATCCCGAAAGCAGACAGCTGACCCGATTGCCGAACGGCAATAAACTCAAGGTCATCGGCGTGACGGTGACAGGGCAGAGCTATCTGCCGGAAGACCGCTGGCTCAAAGTGCGGGCTGCCGGTCTGGAAGGCTATGTTTCGGCGGATCAGGTCGCTGCGGAATGCAGTATGCCGGAATCGGAGCTGCATGCCAAACAATGCGCGGCGCTCGGCATCATGATGTATTATCAGTCCGTCAATCTGGACTTGCAGTTTCAGCGGGAAGGCGGATTCTTCGCCGAAGCACGCAGCGGACAGTTCGACCGGCAGGGCTATGAACGTCTGATGCCGGATGGCTTGACTGTCAATCAGCTCCGGCAGTCTTTTCATGCTTATTTTTCAATCGGTTTTGCGGATGATTTTGATGCGCTTTATCAGCAGAAAGACGGCGCTTTGTGGGTGCAGACCGGCTACGGCGATCCGGTTGGTCTGGATTATTCGGAGATCTATGTGCTGAACGCGATGGGCGATGATGTGCTGCTTTATGATACAAGAGCGCACTATTTTCCCGCATATTGCAGCGATCCGGCGGACGAATGGCGGAATTATCCGTTTGGCTTGCTCTATGAAAACGGCGTTTGGAAAACAGCAGATTTTACATTATTATATTGATTTTGAGTTGAGGAATACGATGAAAAAAGGGAAGATCATGATTCGGCGTGATGCCGTCTGCGGGGAAACGGATCCGCGTCTGTTCGGGTCGTTTATTGAGCATCTGGGCCGCGCTGTTTACGGCGGCATCTATGAGCCGTCACATCCTTCGGCGGACGATATGGGCTTCCGGCAGGATGTGCTCCGTATGGTGCGGGCACTGCATGTGCCGCTGGTGCGGTATCCGGGCGGCAATTTTGTTTCCGGTTATCACTGGGAAGACGGCATCGGCAAACGGGAATGCCGTCCGCGCAGAATGGAGCTTGCATGGCGCTGCATCGAACCAAATACGATCGGGATCGACGAATTTCAGGCGTGGGCGAAGTCTGCCGGCGCAGAAATCATGATGGCGGTCAATCTCGGTACGGGTACGCCGGAAGAAGCACGCAATCTTGTCGAATACTGCAATTGCAATACGGATACGGAATATGCCGAAAAACGCAGAAAAAACGGCTTTCCTGAACCGTTCGGCATCCGGACATGGTGCCTTGGCAATGAGATGGACGGCAATTGGCAGATCTGTCATAAAACGGCATCGGAATATGCAAGGATCGCTTGCGAAACAGCGAAACTGATGAAGTGGACGGATCCGGAAATTGAATTGGTTGCCTGCGGCAGCTCTGCCCCGAATATGAAAACATTCGGGGAATGGGAACGTACCGTTTTGCGGGAATGCTATGATTGGATCGACTATCTTTCGCTGCACAGCTATTACAGCAATGCGAACGGCGATACGGCGGATTTTTTGGCGCAGTCGCTTGATATGGATGCATTTATCCGGCAGACTGCGGCAATCTGCGATGAGATCAAAACGGAACTGCATGCGGAAAAAACAATCTATCTTGCTTTTGATGAGTGGAATGTGTGGTTCCACAGCAACGAACAGGACAGACAGATCCCTGCATGGCAGATCGCGCCGCCGCTGCTGGAAGATGTGTATAATCTGGAAGATGCTCTGGTGATCGGCTGTTTGCTGCTGACCTTGCTGCGGCATTGCGGCAGAGTCAGAATTGCGTGCCTTGCCCAGCTTGTCAACGTCATTGCACCCATCATGACCGAAAACGGCGGCAGCGCATGGGCACAAACCATCTATTATCCCTTTTTGCATGCGTCCCTCTACGGCAGAGGTACCGTTTTGCAGACCGTGTGTCAGTGCGGCACTTATGATACGGCACAGCATGCACAGGTGCCGGATTTGGATGCGACAGCGGTTTTGCAGGAAAATAAACGGGAATTGACCGTCTTTGCGGTCAATCGTTCTGCGGAAACGGTCTATGAGCCGGAATTTGTCGGGTTGGATGATATGCAGCTGCAAGCACATATCGTTCTGACCGGTGCGGATCTGAAATTATCCAATACTGCTGCGCATCCGCATGCAGTGGAACCGGAAACGCTGCCGGTCGCCCAGTCCGTCCAACTGAAACCCTATTCATGGAATGTGCTGCGATTTGCTTCCTATACGCCGGAAGAATCGCAGCTTGATGCGTGAATGCAATACCCCTGTGTGCTTCGTCAACACACAGGGGCATTATCTTTTTATGCGGATTCGGCGTTAATCCAGTTTTTGGAATTCTTCCGGAATGTTTTGCTGTATGATATCGTTGATGACATCCATGCTGAAGGATTTTGCAGAACCCATCGGTGCATACGGCAAACCATGCTGCGATGCAAGCGCCTCGCTGTATTGATTATACGGATAAAGCCGGAGATTGCCGAATAATGCATTGTCATAATGCGTGATGACGGGCATGCATTTGACATTCAAGACCGATACTTTGCCGGTCACGCTGTCCTTTACCAGATCAAAGCCGCCCATTTCACCGACCATATTGAAATTATCGGTCTGGGCAGAAATGAAATTGCCGAGAGAATAAAAAACAAAACCAAGCGAACCGTCATCCCGTTCAATATATTCCATCGTCTGTGCGGTGTGCGGGTGTGTGCCGATGATGACATCAGCGCCCCATTTTATCATTTTCTCCGCAAGCTCCTTCACATTTTGCTGCACGACATGGGTATCTTCTTTGCCCCAGTGCGCTGCCACGACCACGGCATCTGCCAACTGACGCGCTTCTTTGATCTGGCGTTCCACGAGTGCTTCATCTGTGAGCATGCCGATCTTGACCGTAGAATCTTCCGGCACGGTATAGCCGTTGAGCGTTTCTGTATATGCAAGATAAGCAATCTTGATGCCGTTGACATCCTGCGTGCGAATGCGGTTCTGATCGTCCGCATTCCGATAAGCACCGAGCGTGAGAATGGGATATTTCGACATCATGCCGTCCCAGTAATCCAGTGAGGATTCCAGTCCGTCAATGTGTTTATCCAGCATGTGATTGTTTGCAATTGTGAAGACATCAAATCCCAGATCCACCATGGCATCACCGAGCTGAACCGGCGAATTGAAGTTGAATCCGGAGCCGGAAATCTCATAATCGCCGCCGCAAATGAGCGTTTCCTGATTGATGACGGCGACATCTGCGGCTTCAATGATGGGTTTGACGTTTTCATAAAGCGGCTGGAAATAATAGGATGTGCCGTCTGCGGTGCATTCCTGCGCACGCCGATAGACATAAGTTTGCACGAGATTGTCCCCGACGGCGAGCATATGCACGACATGATCCTCTGCCGGTTCCGCGGTTTCGGGTGCAGATGCAGTCTGCTGCGGATTGGATGTTGTTTCTGCGGTTGCGGCTGTTTCATCGGAGAGGGCGCGTGCATCGCTGCCATTTGTGACTTCGGTGACATTCGTGATACTCGTGATTTCGGCGGAAGTGGATGTGATCGCTGCATCAGCAGGCGGCGCAGGGTCAGCATTGCTGCATGCGCTGAAACTGATCGTCAGCAGAGTGGAAAACAGGAATACTGCTGTCAGTTTTCTCAATTGTTTCATTTTGCAAAACCTTTCCATAGTTTTTCGAAGTTATTCCTTTCTATTATAACATATTATAAGGAAAAACGCAATGACTTGACATGCATTTTATGACTAGACATATATTTTACATTTGCGTATCCGGCGAACTTTAGATCATTTGCAGCGCGGCTTCCGCGCCCGGCGAACTTTAGATCATTTGCAGCGGGGCTTCCCCGCTTATGGGGAAAAAC
>DMBA01000196.1:0-2331 GCA_003446315.1 Ruminococcus sp.
TGTATGTCAAGTCATTGCGTTTTTCCGCGTATTATGATATAATAGCATTTGCATGTTTAACGAAAAGCGATAATGACGGAGGCGTTTTATGAAAACCAATACATTTACAGAAGGCGCAATTCTGCCGAAGCTGCTGAAATTTATGCTGCCTGTTCTGTTCGCAATGTTCTTGCAGGCAATGTACGGCGCTGTGGATCTGCTGGTCGTCGGACAGTTCGGCGCAACGGCTGATGTATCCGCCGTTTCCACCGGCTCCCAGATCGTCATGACCCTGACCAATCTGATCGTGAGCTTCTCAATGGGCATTACCGTTGCGGTCGGACAGAAGATCGGGCAAAAAGAACCCGATACCGCCGCAAAGATCATCGGAACAGGACTGACCCTTTTCACCGCAGCCGGCATTCTCTTTACGGGCATCAGCGTCATCGGTGCATCTGCCCTTGCAAAGATCATGCAGGCACCGCCGGAAGCACTTGTCGTCACAAGCCGGTATATCCGGATCTGCGGCGCGGGCTATCTGGTCATCACCGCATATAATCTGCTCGGCAGCATTTTCAGGGGGCTGGGCGATTCCAAAACACCCCTGATCGCAGTCGGGATCGCCTGTGTCCTGAATATTCTGGGCGATCTGCTGTTTGTTGCCGTATTTCACATGGGAGCAGCCGGTGCAGCGCTCGCAACCGTCATTTCACAGTTTATCAGCGTGGTCATCTCCTTTTTTATCATCCGGCGCACACAGCTCCCGTTCACATTCCGCCGCAGTTATATGAAACCCCAAAAGCGGCATGCGCTCACAATCATCCGCATCGGCACACCGATCGCTTTGCAGGATTTTCTGGTCGGGATCTCGTTTCTGGTCATGCTTGCCATTGTCAACCGCCTCGGCGTGATCGCATCGGCAGGTGTCGGTGTTGCAGAGAAAGTCTGTGCGTTTATCATGCTGGTGCCGCTTGCTTTTATGCAGTCGATGTCGGCATTTGTGGCGCAGAATCACGGTGCCGGTCTGCCGCAGCGTGCACAAAAAGCACTGAAAAGCGGCATTTCCGTATCTTTTGCATTCGGCTTTGTCATGTTTTTGCTGACCTTCTTCCGCGGTGATCTGCTCGCCGGCATCTTCTCCAATGATGCCCAGACGGTCATTGCAGCATGGGATTATCTCAAAGCATATGCCATTGACTGCCTGCTGACCTGCTTCCTGTTCTGCTTCATCGGATATTACAACGGCATCGAAAAAACAAAATTTGTCATGTTTCAGGGGATCTGCGGTGCATTCCTCATCCGGATCCCGGCAGCATTCCTCATGCAGCACTTCGGAAACGGTTCTTTGTTCCTCATCGGACTGGCTACACCGTGTTCAACAGTTGTACAAATATTCATGTGTTTTGCAGCTTTCTCCCGATTTCGGAAGGAATCTGAACATAATTGAGAAAAACCGTCGATTTTCAGCTATATTCCGCAAATTTTCGTCATGAAGCAAAAAAATTAGAAAAACCCCTTGACTTTTTGCGAAAATATGATACAATATTAGGTAAGGAAGCAATGTGTGCTTCCGAAGCAAAAAATCCATTTTTATTCTGATTACAGGAGGTACACAATTATGGCATACAGAATTAGTGATGCATGCATCCAGTGCGGTGCATGTGCAGATGCATGTCCCGTCGGCGCAATCTCTGAGGGCGAGGGCAAGTACACAATTGATGCTGATGCATGTCTGGACTGCGGCGCTTGCGCTGATACATGTCCCGTCGGTGCTCCGGAGCAGGGCTGATTGCTCGCTTCTGTCACCGTAAATTTCTCAAAAAAACAGCTTTTTTGCGGCAGTTTCGTTCTTGCGGAGCTGCCGCCGCTGTTTTTTCTGTTTTCGTAAAAAAAATGCCGGTTTGCGCTGAAAATTTGCCTGATTTGAGAAAATTTGCAAAAACACTTGCATTCCGGCATAAAATGTGATATAATAATACAGCATTTGAATATCCGCCGATCCTTGACCGGCGAGGTCAAAATGCCTTGCGTCTGTTGATGCCAGCATCAGCGGGACGCACAACATTCTGACAAATGGGTGGTCCGCTGCATGTTTGTCTGCTGTTCACTGCTTCATATACAGCAGACGGTGTGAAGTCCGCTTCACCGCATGTAAGAACGTCCGTAAACAATTCAAGGAGGAATTCCATATTATGAACGCACTGGAGCAGATCAGCAAATCCAGCCTGAAGGAAAATGTGCCGGAACTGAACGTCGGTGACACCGTTAAGGTGCATGTCCGCATCAAGGAAGGCGAAAAGAGCCGTATTCAGGTATTCGAGGGCACTATCATTGCCAAGAAGCACGGCGGCA
>DMBA01000196.1:2480-5133 GCA_003446315.1 Ruminococcus sp.
AGGTCGAGATCGTCCGCAGAGGCGTCGTTCGCAGAGCGAAGCTGTACTATCTCCGCGGCAGAGTCGGTAAAGCGGCAAAGGTCAAGGGACTGGTTCGTTGATTGCAAACAAGCGAAAGGGGACTGGCGCAGTCCCCTTTTGTTTTTATCCGAAACTGCTGCCCGATCGACCGGCAGTATGCTAATTCATCCGAAAAGAGGGATCCTATATGCAAGAAGAAGATATGCAGAAAAATACGCCGCAGCCTGATGATGAAGAATCCTATACACTCAAAAACTTCATTTTTGATATTCTGGATGTCGGAGAGGCTGCCCTGCTGACCATTTTCGTCTTTTTGCTCATCTTTGCCTACCTGCTCCGTCCTGTTACAGTGGACGGCGGTTCCATGAACCCGACCCTTTATGATAAGGATAATCTCCTGATCGTGACTTCTCTCGTGAAGCCGAAAAACGGTCAGATCGTCGTCATTGATGACCAGAAATCCGGCAGATTTACCGACGAAGCACAGACACAGACGGAAATCGGTACCGGCAGCGGCATCATTCTGATTAAACGTGTCATCGCAAAAAGCGGTCAGACACTTGATATTGATTTTGGCAGCGGTACTGTTACCGTTGACGGCAAGGTGCTCGATGAGCCCTATATCGCAGCGCCGACGACACTCGATGAAGGTGCATTCCATTACCCCCTCACCGTTCCGGAAGGATTTGTCTTCGTGATGGGCGATAACCGCATGCACAGCACCGACAGCCGGAATCCGTCCATCGCACTGATCCCGGAAAGCGAGATCCTCGGTACCGGTCTGGTGCGCTATGACAGAGATGATGAACTTTGTGCAAAATGGACTGACCGTTTTGCTGTGATTTTCTGAGGGGGTACCGCATGGATCATTCCGAAGATCCGGTCAAGCAGACCGCAGATCCGAAGCCGCTTTCCAAGGACGAGAAACTGGAAGCCATCCTTGCAGAAACTGCACCGAAAGCGCCAACTGCCGAAAACGATACCGTTGAGGCAGCTCCTGCCGAACCGCAATCCGCGGAAACAGAACAGCCCGCCGATCCGGAACCTGCCGATTCCTATAACATGAAGGATTTTCTCGGCGATACGATGGATCTGATCGAAACAGTCTTTCTCTCGCTGTTCTGCGTGATGCTCGTTTTCACCTTCCTGTTCTGTACGGCAAATGTTGACGGCGATTCGATGGTGCCGACCCTTGAGGACGGCGACCGCCTGATCGTTTCCCGTCTGCAAAAACATTATGACGACGGCGATATCCTCATCCTCAACAGCAAAACTGCCTATCTGATGGATGAATCCGGTCAGCCGCAGCCCCATCAGGGTCTGGGCAAAGAAATCGTAAAACGCCTGATCGCTACATCCGGTCAGCAGGTCGATTTCAACTTCGAGACCGGCATCGTTTATGTGGACGGTCAGGCACTGGATGAACCCTATGTCAATACGCTGACCTTCCTCGACCGTGGCGCGTTTTCTTATCCGCTGACCGTGCCGGAAGGCTATGTGTTCGTGCTCGGCGATAATCGCTCGATCTCCAGAGACAGCCGTGATCCGCTGGTGGGACTTGTCTCGGAACAGGATGTCGTCGGAAAAGTCGTTTTTCGTATTTTACCCTTCAATAAGATCGGAAAAGTTTCCTGATCGTGAAAAGGATGCTGAATTTATGGAAGATATGAAGGATATCCAGTGGTTTCCCGGTCATATGGCGAAAACCAGACGGCAGATCGCAAAAAGTCTCCCGCTGGTCGATGCCGCCGCCGAACTGCTGGATGCCAGAATCCCGCTGAGCAGCCGTAATCCGGAAATGAAACAGATGACCGGCAGAAAGCCGCGCCTCATCATCCTCAACAAAGCCGATATGGCTGACCCAAATATCACCGGACAGTGGGTGCAGTATTATAAAAAGCAAGGATTTGCTGTCATAACCGTTGATTCCAAAAGCGGAAAAGGCGTGAAACAATTTGCCCCTGCCCTGCGTGAACTGCTGAAACCCCAGCTCGAAAAATATGCCGCAAAAGGTATGAAGGGCAGACCCATCCGCGTGATGATCCTCGGGATCCCGAATGTCGGCAAATCTTCCCTCATCAACCGGCTCGCCGGCGGCAAACGCGCGAAAGCCGAAGACCGTGCCGGTGTTACCCGTACACAACAGTGGATCAAAACCGCTGACGGCGTGGAGCTGCTCGATACACCCGGCGTGCTCTGGCCGAAACTCGACGATCAGGAAGCTGCCGTCCGGCTCGCCATGACCGGCGCAGTCAGAGATGATATCCTCGATAAAGAAGCACTCGCTGCCCGCCTGCTCACCTATCTCCATATAGGCTATCCGCAGGCGCTCGAATCACGCTATAAAATTGCGCCGGATGCCGATGCAGAAGGCTTTGCACTGCTCGAGCTGATGGCGAAAAACCGCGGCATGCTGCTCTCCGGCGGTGTGCCTAATACCGAACGTGCTGCCATTACCCTGCTCGATGAGTTCCGCGGCACGAAACTCGGCAGAATCTCACTCGAAAAACCATACTGAATCCGGATTATCACAGCAGCAATCCGCTGCGAAAGGAGTGGTCTGATGGCGCGTGCGCTCAAAGTGTATCATGAATTATTCGATTTTGATACCGAGATCCGTTCGCATTTTCCG
>DMBA01000237.1 GCA_003446315.1 Ruminococcus sp.
ATAGACGGCGGCTGTTCGACGGCAGAAGGGGTACCGGAAAAGGGCATCAACCTGAATATTATGCTGGATCTTCGGGATCTGCTGGAGATTTCCGGATATGAGGTGCAAGTCACGCGGGACAGTGACCGTTCGATCCATGACAGCGGGATTGAAGGGATCGCCAATCAAAAGAGTTCTGATATGGACAATCGGCTGGAGATTCTGAATGCCCCGGCAGAAGCGGTATGCATTTCGATTCATCAGAATCAGTTCACAGATCCGCAATACAGTGGTGCGCAGATGTTTTATGCCGGCACAAACAGCCGGAGTGAACAATTGGCGCAGTGCATGCAGCGCACATTCCGGGAGATGCTTCAGCCGCAGAACGACCGGGAGATCAAGCAATGCGGCAAGGAATTATTTCTGTGTTATTACTGCACGCATCCGATGGTGATGGCAGAATGCGGTTTTTTATCGAATCCGGAAGAAGCGGCATTGCTGACGGATCCGGCATATCAGCAAAAGGTGGCGTTCACGCTGTATGCGGGCTTGACAAAATACCTGCAAGCCGAATCCGGTATGTGATGATAAATCCAGTATCTGCTTATATTTCTTCCATGATCTTTGCATTGATTTTACGCTGCTTCCGTGTTATAATGGAGACATCCCAAAGGGGAAATACAAAGAACGGAGGAAACAGAAAATGTGCTGCAACGGATTTTTCCAGTCGCTTTGTGCACTGCTGAGAGCAATGGGATGCAATTGCTGAACAAAAAGCCCGCTTCGGAAAAAGAAGCGGGCTGAATTTTTTGGTAGAACACCTACGCAGATCTTTGGTTGCACATGAATTTCATGCGCGAATCGGGGTAGGTGTTTGCTCATATCATACATCAATTAAATGAAGAAACTGTGAACAAACAGCCTGTTTCATAAATTTTTCAAAAAGTATTCAGAATCCGATCATCTGCAAACTTGTGACAATTGCACATAAAATCATGCGAAACAGTCTTGACTCCATAAAATATATATGATATGATAAACATATGGGAAACCATATTTTGATTTGTTTTTCGGGGAAAATCGGAGGCATATTTATGAAACAGAAACATCAGAAAAGACTGTCATATCTGTCCGCAGCAGCGATCCTGCTGACAGCGCTGGGCGGATGGATGCCGGTGCAGCAGATGCCGGCAGAAGCGGCGGGAAATCTTCCTGCATTTCCGGGTGCAGTCGGTGCGGGCAAATACGCAACCGGCGGCAGAGGCGGAGAATTGTATCATGTCACGAATCTCAATGACAGCGGCGCAGGTTCCTTCCGGGATGCGGTCAGCAAATCGAACCGCATCGTTGTGTTTGATGTCAGCGGCACGATCGAGCTGAAAGGGAATATACTCTGTTCCGACAATGTGACGATTGCAGGACAAACAGCACCGGGCGGCTCCGGCATCACGCTCAAGAATTATAAAATGGGCATGTCGGGGGATAATATTATTTGCCGGTTTATCAGTTCCCGTCCCGGCCCGTATGCATCCACAAGCTCCGGCAACGATGCATGGGGCGGCGCAAAGGGCTCCAATTCGATCATAGACCATTGTTCGATGGGCTGGACGACGGACGAACAATGGGGGCTGTATTCCAATAATGAATATTACACCGTGCAATATTCGGTTCTCGGCCCGGCAGATTCATGGGGCGGACACAAAAAGGGCTTGCACGGCTTCGGCATCATGCTTGGAAACGGCTGGCTGACCTTTGACCACAATCTGATTATCCACAATGTATCCCGTAATTTCCGCGGCAAAGTCCCGCAGCAGAAAACGGCTGATTTCACAAACAATATCATATATGACTGGGGCTATCAGACGGCATACGGCACCATCGGGCATTTGAATTATGTGAACAACACGCTGAAAGCGGGCAATTCAACGACCGGCGGCTATCACTGGATGTATGTGGACAGCACCACATCGCCGCAGAATTTCAAGGTATTCTGTCAGGGAAACCGGCTCATCAATAAAGACGGCTCTCTGAACGGGATCACCTTCAACAACTGGGACGGTGTCACCGTCAAAGACGGCATCGGCATCACGAAAGACAATCTTTACAGCAGCGCCGCATTCCAGACGGTACAGAACGGCGAGAATCTCTCGACAGCAACGACCTGTGAACCGGCAGATGCAGCATACGATCATGTCATCAGCTTTGCGGGAAACGGGATCTCCCCGAATCAGCGCACAGCGATCGACCGTCAGTGTGCAGAAGAAACGAGAACCGGAACCGGACAGTGCAGCGGCACGGCAGCATATGACAGTTCGGAAACGAATCTGAACAAGTACAATGTCAAATGCGGTGTCACATACAGTTATCCGGCAGCGGTCACGCAGAAAACGATCACAGATGCAGACAATGACGGCATGGATGATGCATGGGAGCTTGCACGCGGCTTAAACCCGAATGATCCGGCGGATTACAAGGGCGATTACTGCGGACAGGGCTACATGAATATTGAGTATTACATCAATGACCTGACGGTAAATGCATTTCCGGAAGGTGTTGTCACGCCATCTCCGACCGGCAGTGTACCGGCGGTTCCGGCATTTGAGCCGATCGAAGCGGAGTCTTTTACCGCGCAGGAAGGGATCATTGCAGAGGACAATGAAACGGCATCCGGCGGACAGAATATCGGATATGTCGAAAGCGGCGATTATCTGATGTACCGCAAGGTTGATTTTGAACCGGGCGCAAAGCGGTTTTCGGCGGTGCTTTCGGGCAATCCGGCACAGATCGAGCTTTATCTGGACAGCATGAACGGCAGTCCGAAGGCAGTATTCAATTTTGAAGGCACGACCAGTTTCAGCGATTACCGGACATTTGAATGGAACGTGCGGGAGATCACGGGGCAGCACAATGTTTATCTGAAATTCACCGGCGGAGAAGGCTATCTGCTGAATATGGATTCGTTCGTATTCGGAACGGAAGCCATCCCGTTCAACGGGCGGCTGTTTACGAATCTGGAGATCGCAGAGAATGCATATCCGGATGACTGGAAGACGGCAGACCGGATCAGTACGGGAGCCGCGATATACGGTGACCGGGACTTCACATTTGTGACGCTGCCGGAAGCATTGCAGGGCGCAGAGCAGATTCTTACGCCGTGTAATGCAAAGAACGTGTTCACGGATTACGGCTCATTCAAAGCGGCAGCCGACTGCATGCTGTATATTGCACTGGATACGCGGGTAGAAGACGCAGGGAACACGCCTGCATGGCTCAGTGATTTTACCCGCACAGCCGATACCGCCGCATCCAGCAATGATGTCACGTTTGCAGTTTACAGCAAGCCGCTGCGTGCAGGGGAGCAGTTCACACTTGGCTCCAACAATATGAACGGCAACTGCATCAATTATGTCGTATTTTTGCAGGAGACTGCTGCGGCAGAAACAACAACGGTCACGACGGAAACGACCACCGTGACAACGGAAACAACGACCTCTGAATTGGCACCGGAATCGAATTTGTGGGGCGATGTCAATTGCGATACGTCGATTGATGTAGCAGATGCAGTTCTGGTTTGCAGATTTTATGCAGAAGATCCGGAAGCCTATATCAGTGAGA
>DMBA01000185.1 GCA_003446315.1 Ruminococcus sp.
CTGTCTTTCGTCAAGCCGCAGCCCGCTGCCCGCAGCGAAATGTGCGTCGGCAGCTTCGCTTTGTCCCGCTGGCTCGTGATCGCTGCTGCTATCACCGTCGGGCTGTATCGGTTGCCGATATCATTCTGTATAATCAATACCGGTCGGATCCCGCCTTGTTCCGATCCGACGACCGGACTTAAATCAGCATAATAGATCTCTCCGCGCTTCACTGTCATCATAGATTCCATGCTTCCTTTCGTTTGCTGCATTCCGATGTATCCTGCGAATGCTGTTCTTATTGTGCCGCTTTTTTTGCAGGATAATCATGCTCTTTTTTCTATTGTATGTCGAAATGCATCGGTTGGTGTCAGGTGCGGAACTGCCGAAAACGGTCGTTGTTATATTAAACAATTCGTAAGACATATACAGACAGTCATTTGTGCATTCAGCAGAATTTCAAAATTATTTTTTCGTTTTTTGCACGCCGATATGCAAAAAATCGCCCGAAAATACCTGTTAGCAGACGGCGGTTCTCTCCTCTCTCCCTCAGCCGCTTCGTCTGTATCTTCCTTTAGAAAGGCGGTCGATCATCTGCTATGAAATCCAACGAAAGCCGCCGGTTTGCATTCTGCAATTGGTACATCGCGCTCGGAAATGTCCGGGAAGCCGCTGTCCGTGCAGGCTGCCCGCCGGATTCCGCTGAGGCGGAAGGGCTGAAAATGCTCCGTTCCCCTGTCTCAAGACGGTATCTCGCAGCACTCTCCGCTGCACCGCCTGTCCCCATCCGCAGCCTCGTCATTGCAGGGCTCTCCAGACTCGCTTTCGGCTCCGTCAATGATGCGGCGAAACTCGCCTGCATGGATCAGCTCTCCGATGATGCGCTCAGTCAGCTCGATCTGTTCCATGTCACCAGCATCAAGCACGATAAAAACGGCTTCGAGATCAAACTCGCCGACCGCGTCGCCGCTATGGACAGACTCCTCGCCTGCGCCGCCGATGCCGAATCTGCCGATGCCGCTGCCGATCTGCTCGCTGCGCTCCGCGGGAATCCGAACGATGAAAGGGGGGATCCGCCTGAACATGCTCTGCCCGTTCTCCCCGAAACAACTGCAAGTCCTCAATTGGTGGCACAGTCCTGATACCGCCGCCTGTGACGCTGTCATCTGCGACGGCGCGGTGCGCTCCGGCAAAACTACGGCACTCACCCTCAGCTTCTTCCTGTGGGCATCCGCCTGCTTCCATGGTCAGGCATTCGCCGTTTGTGCCAAAACCAAAACCAATGCCTATCGGAATCTGATCCGCCCGATCTGCGGCTTGCTCAGATCGTTGCATGCGCAGGTCAACGAATCACCTTCCAAAAGCCTCGTCACCGTTCAGTTCGCCGGTCATACCAACGATTTCTACGTCTTCGGCGGAAAAGACGAAAGCGCTGCACCCCTCATTCAAGGTATGACGCTCGCCGGTGTGCTCCTCGATGAAGTCGCTTTGATGCCGCGCTCCTTCGTCGAACAAGCCATCGCCAGATGCTCGCTCCCCAATGCGAAACTCTGGTTCTCCTGTAACCCCGATCAGCCGGCGCATTGGTTCTATCAGGAATGGATCTGCAAATCCGCCGAAAAACATGCGCTCTATCTCCATTTTACGATGCAGGATAATCCCGCTATGACTCCGGAAATCCGCAGCCGCTATGAACGACTCTATTCCGGCGCTTTCTATGACCGGTTCGTGCGCGGCATCTGGACGGCGGCACATGGGCTTGTCTACCCCATGTTCTCCCCCGCTTACCATATCACAGAACCGCCCCTGCATCCTGACCGGTTCGCCGTTTCCTGCGACTACGGCACCGTCAATCCCGCTTCCTTCGGGCTCTGGGCGCACGAAAATCAGTGCTGGTTCCGGATCGCTGAATGCTACTACGATTCCCGCAAAACCGGTATCTCCCGCACCGATGAAGAACACTATGACGCACTCGTGCAGCTCATCGGGGAACGCGAAATCACAAAAATCGTGGTCGATCCATCCGCCGCCAGCTTCATCGCCTGTATCCGGAAACACGGTCGGTTTGTCGTTGAGCCCGCAAAAAATGATGTGCTCTCCGGTATCCGGCGAACCGCAGATGCCATCCGGAACGGCGAAATCAAAATCTGCCCCGCATGTACCGATACGATCCGGGAGTTTTCACAGTATGTCTGGGATGAACATGCGCAGCGCGATCAGCCTGTGAAAGAACATGACCACGCTATGGACGATATCCGCTATTTTGTTTCTTCCGTCATCGCTCCCGCAAATCATGACGATTTCTTCGCCGCTTCCATCCCAAGAGCCTGATACGCTGCCGCATGCTCTCCCCCGCATAGAAAGAGGTGATGTTTTGGAACTGCCGTTTCTCCGTAAAAATAAAAAAATATCTGCGCCCGTGCAGCAGCCGCTTCTCCTCACCGCTGCACGCAATGCCCCCGCTGACCATCTGCCGGTGCTCCCTGCCCCCGAAATGCTGCCGCATGAGTATCAGCTCTATGATGCGCTCCGGCTCGCTGTGCCCGTCATTGATGCCGCGCTTCACAAAATCGTGCGGCTCACCGGCGGATTCCGGCTCGCTGCGCAGCATCCGCAGGCACAGACGATCCTCGATCGCTTCGCCTGCACCGTTCCCGTCAACGGCGCGGGCATCTCCTTGCAGCTCTTTGCCGATCAGATGCTCGACAGCCTCCTGACCTACGGCAATGCAGCAGGCGAAATCCTTTGCAATGAAGACGGCGCTCCGGCTGCGCTCCGTACCGTGCGCCCCGATCTGCTCCGGATTATGCCCGATGCCGCTGCTGCACACTACTTTACCGTTTCATCCGACGGCAAACCCATCCCGCTGCGCTTCCCCGAACGGATCCTTTCCGCTGCGCTCGATCCGCCCGCAGGCAGCGTCTACGGCGTTTCAGTGCTCCGCGGTCTGCCGGCTGTCTCTCAGATCCTCCTGCGCATCTATCACTCGATCGGGCAGAATTATCAGCGTGCAGGCAATGTCCGCTATGCCGTTACCTATCGCCCTGATGCCAATGCCGCCGGTTTTGCCAAAGAACATGCCAAACAAATCGCAGAAGCATGGCAAAACGGCATCCGTGCCGCCGAAAACGGCGTTGTGCAGGATTTCATTGCCGTCGGGGATGTCGATATCCGCGTCATCGGTGCCGAAAATCAACTGCTCGATACCAATGTGCCTGTGCGTCAGCTCCTCGAACAGATCGTTTCAAAGCTCTCGATCCCGCCGTTCCTGCTCGGTTTTTCATGGTCTTCTACCGAGAGAATGTCCGCACAGCAAGCCGATATTCTGACCTCTGAACTCGAATATTTCCGAAGACTCCTGAACCCCTTGCTCCTGAAAATCAGTACCGCCGTTCTGCACAGCGCAGGCTTCGATGAGATCCCGCAGGTCATCTGGGATACCATCAACTTGCAGGACGAGACGGAACTCGCTGAGGCAAGATTGAAAAATGCGCAAGCCGCTGAGATCGAAACGCGGCTGAAACAATCTTCTGTATCCATTTGAGAAAGGAATTGCTTATGTATCAGTATGATTCTGTGAAACTCGAAAAAGGCATGTATCACCTCGCTAATTGCAGCTTCTCCCAGGCGCTCGAAAACGCCGATCCCTCCGATGCCTACGCCGGCACTGACCTCGCTTCCCTCGATGCCTTCGAACGTCAGCTCAAACGCTTCAATATCCGCGTTTCCGGCGCTGACTGCGATCAGGTCGAAAAGTTCTTCACCACCACGGAAAGCGCTGTCCTCTTCCCGGAATTCGTCCGCAGAGCCATCAGACAGGGCATGGAAGACTCCATCCTCCCCGAATTGACTGCTGCCGTTTCGGCTGTCTCTGCCACTTCCTGCAAGGGCTTCTCGGTCGATGAATCCGACGGTCTCTATTCCGAAACGACCGACGAAACACAGTCCCTCAAGAAAACTGTCATTACCGAATCCGATGCCGTCAGTCTCCCGAAATTCGGCAGACTCGTGACCGCTTCCTATGAGACAATCCGGCAGCAGCGCATTGATGTCTTCGCTGTGATGCTCCGCGCTGTCGGGCATAAACTCGCCGGCGCAATCGCAGGGGCTGCGCTCACTTCCATCAAAAACAGCGTGACACCCTTCAGCTCTGCCGGTACTGCCATCGCTTATGCCGATCTCGCTGCACTCTATGGTAAGTTTGCAGACTACGATCTCACCACCGTCATCGCTTCCCCTGCCACTGTCGCTTCTATCCTCGCTATGAATCAGATGGCTGAGCGTTCCCTCGATCAGAACGGTCAGGTACGCCTCCCCTTCGGCGCAAAACTCCTCAAGGATGCTTCCCTCGATAACAAAACTGTCATCGGCATCTCGAAACAGTTTGCCCTCGCTGCCATCACCGGCTCCGACGTTTTGCTCGAATCTGACCGGCTCATCGACTGTCAGCTCGACCGCATCGCCGTTTCTGTGCGCATCGGCTTCCAGCCCCTCATGGACGGCGCTGCTGCGGTACTGAGCATCCGCAATTCCTGACGTTTCCCGATCTGACTGCGTCTGCCCTTATTCCGTCTTTACAAAGGAATCACTGATTGAATCGGTATCTCCGGTGGATCCGAAATGAAGCGCTGCCCCATATCCCGCCAAAGAGACAAATGTCCCTTTGGAATCCTGCTTTCGAAAATCAAGCAAATATGTATTTTTTCGTTTGCATCAAAACCGGGATGCCGAAAGGCTGGCAGCCTTCATGAGAAATCCGCCGGCGACACTTGAATCAGGGATTCCAAAAGAGTGCCAAACCGGACGTTCGGCACCCTTTCCGCCCCCCGCTTTCTTCCTCAGAGGTGCTGTATGAATCAAAATCAATCTCAGGATCAGAGTGAACTGCTCACGCTGCTCAATCAGTTTACCCGCAGAAACCATACGCTCGATGAGGTCTACCTCTTTGATCTCATCCTCTGCGATAACGAACTCGACCGCGACGGCGACTGCTTCTCCGATCAGGCGCTCGATGAACTCCGCAAACGCTTCGTCGGGGTCACCGGAATCTTCGACCATGATCCCAGATCCGGCGGTCAGACCGCCAGAATCTTTCGCACCGAATTGTGCGCCGACCCCAACCGTACAACCAAAACCGGCAAGCCCTATCGCTTCCTCAAAGCCAATGCCTATATGGTCCGCACGGACGGCAATGCCGATCTCATCCGCGAAATTGATGCAGGCATCAAAAAAGAAGTCAGCATCTCCTGCGCCGCTTCTGCCCGCATCTGCTCTGTCTGCGGTGCCAATCAGCTCAAAAAGCCCTGCGCACATGTCAAAGGGAAATCTTACGGCGGTTCTGTTTGCTATACCACGCTCGACGGCATCACCGATGTCTATGAATGGAGCTTCGTCGCCGTGCCCGCACAGCGTGCTGCCGGTGTCGTCAAAACCTGCGGCTGCTTCCGCGCCGATCCCGAAAAAGATGCCCTGCGGGATGCTGCGCATCGCTCGGCACTGCTCCTCGACCGCATGACAGAAGATCTGCGCAAAGATGTCATTCGGCTTTGCTATCGCTGCGGCGAAAATGCCTGCGCAAAAGCACTCGCTGATTCGGTCATCCATATGGATACCGATGCGCTCTTGCAGCTCAAATCTGCGCTCTCTGCCGTCCCCGCTGTTTCCGGGGGCAGCAACGATTCCGGCGCTGCCCTCTCTCCGCCGCAGCTCGGTGCACAGCCTTCGGATCCGCCCAATCCAAACAATACAAATCCGCAGCGCTTCCGCGCTTTTCGCATCAGCCAAAAGGAGCATGACCATGCAAATCGCTAAAACGATGCAGTTCTTTCGCCGGCTCGCCGGTCTGGAACACGCTGCCCCCTTTCAGGATCTCGTCGATGCTGCCGTTTCTGCCGTTTTGCGCGAATTGCGTGACGGCGCTGACCAGAATGATATCCGGCTCGCTTACTACGCCGCCGCATGCGCAAATCTCCAATATCGCAGACTGATCGCTGCACAGTCCTGCTCTGTGACTTATGCCGGTTCTGCTGCGGCACAGAAAACTTCTGATACACAATGTGCGATCGCGGAATCGCTCGTGCGGTACTATCGGGAAATTGCTGCCGATCTGCTGCGGGATGACCGCTTCCTGTTCGCCAATATCCCCGATTGCTGCCGCAAATGTCAGGACGGGGGTGCGTGATGCCCGATCTCAATACGCTCATCCGTGTGCTCAATCATGCCGGATTTCTCGCTTTCCCCGAATTTGCAGGCTGCCTGAACCCCCTCCCTAATAAAGGCTGCTTCGTCACGCTCGCCGCTGCCTGCTCCAAAGGCGATGCCCCGCTGCGCACAGGCTCCGGATTCGTCATCCCGCTAATCTGTCAGCTCCGCGTGCGCGTCCATGCCGGTGTCAGACAGGATATCCGTGCACTCGCAGAACAGGTGCAGGCGATCCTGCTGACGCAGCTCGCCGCTGAACAATGCAATGTGCACGCTGTTCAGCGCGGTGAGATCCGATACGGAAAACCAGACGACCGCCTTTCAATCGAATACCAGATCACCGTCAAAGGGCTGCTGATCTGTACGCAAGGAGAGGATCTGCATGCAGATTTCAACTGATTTTTCTATGCCCGTCCGGTCTGTCACGCTCGGCAATGTGTCACTCCCCGTTTCTGACTATTCCCTGCAAACAGATGTCCCCGTCAAAATGCTCACGCTCTGCGACGGGCAGCCGTATCCCGTCTTCCTCGGTACACTGCCCTGTACTCTCTCGCTCCGCATCGTGCTCCCTGCCGCTGACGTTTCACAGATCATCCGTTCTCTGAATTACCCGCTGCACAATCATACGCCGTTCGATTTTGACTTCGAACAGATCCGCTTCTCGCAGATGCGTCTGACTGCGCTTTCCTGCAAAACTGCGCAGCACGATCCGCTGGCTTCCCTCTCGCTGACACTGATGGGGGTGGTGAAACATTGAACCTCAACTGTATCCTGTTCACGCACAATCAGCAGCAATATGTGCTGCACAACTGCCTGCGGTTCTCCCTCGTCAGGGAGCGCTATCAGGCTTTCAGTACGCTCCGCATCCACATGCTTGCAGATGCGGATGTGCCCATCCCCTGCGCTGTCATACTCGAACTCGATCAGATTCGCCTCATGCACGGGATCGTGCAGAATGCCGTTTGTATCCGTCAGAACAATCATCGCGTGCTTCAGATCACCGCTGTCAGCTATTCCGCCGCCCTGACCAAAAATCAGCTCGAACCGGGACTGTATACCCGCGTCACGCTCCGTTCCCTGATGCAGACCTATGCCCTGCCCTATATCTCCTATGACGAAAATGTACCCGAAATCTCCTATATCTTCGTCAAGGATAACGCTGCAATGTGGGATTCTATCATCGCTTACAATTATAAGCTGAATCATGGGTTTCCTTACCTCAGATGTACAAATCTGCTCTGTATGCTTCCGCAAACCGGTTCTGAACCCATCCGGCTCCCCGCTGACCGCTTCCTGCATACCGCTTCCGGCGGAAGCTGCGCCGATATGGTCAGCCGGATCGACATGGCGAATATGGCAGGCGAATACGGCAGCTTTACACGCACAAATCCCCGCGCCGCTGAACGCAATATCGTCAGAGTCAGACAGATCCTCCTCGATAAACAGTATCTCTATGACCCGGATGATGCCCTGAAATGGCGCATCGCGCTCAGCAACCGCAAACTCTTTTCCAAGTCTGTCTCCTATGCCGGTTACTGCGGTGAGGATCTCGAAGACCTCGTGCAAGCCGGCGATTTCGTCACCGCCCGCGTCAGCAGGATCGTCATGACCGGCGATGAACGCGGGATCATTACAACAGATACGTTCTACTTCGACGACTTCTGCAACAATACCTGAACTGACGCTCCCAAACACAAAAAGCGCCGCCGCAAACGCCGTAAAAGCATCGCTCTTACACATGCGTTTGCAGCGGCGCTCATCCTGCGCCCTGCCGGTACTTCATAAGCCATATTTCTTCTTGATCCGGGACAGCTTGTCGCCGATCGGTTTCGCAAACAGCATCAGGAAAAAGACATTCGATACTGCATATAACATCGTCAGCGGAAATGCCGATGCGATCGCTGCGGCATACTCCGGCAATGTGAACTCCTTGTATGTCCATACCGTCGTCCAGACATCCATCAGCATCGAATAAGTGATGCCTGATAAAAAGCCATAACTATATAACAGCAGCCGTGAGGAGATCAGCGGCTTTTTCATGTATCCCGCAAATAATCCGATCATCCCCCATGCCAGCATCTGAAACGGTGCCCACGGGCCCTGTCCCATCACAAAATTCGATAATACCGCCGAAAATGCCCCGACCAGAAATCCTGCTTCCGATCCCAGATACAGCGCTGATAAGATCGTCAGTGCAGTGATCGGTTTAATCAGCGGCAGCATCCGTCCAAGCACCGATAACGCCGTCATCACGGATACCAGTATCATGCGCCGCGTCCCAAGCTCCCTGCGGTCAAAGCCTGCAAAAAATAACAGCAGCGCCATCACTGCCATCAGGAACGTCACAAGCGCATAATACTGCGGCTGCTCCTCCGGCGGCGTGAGCAATACCAGTGCGGGCATCAGCAGAAACGGCAGTCCGATTTGCAGCATCCGCCGGATCCGCGCCGATTTGATGACTAACATCGCTGCTCACCGCCTCCCGGTTTGCCCCAGCCGTTCTCCGCTGCAAGCCGCAGCACCTGCCCGACTGTCACTGTGTTCTCATAATATCCGCGTGAGATGCGGCTCGCTGCTGTTGTGTAAAATGTATTTGCTGCAAAAAAACGCATCGGACTGTCCGCCGATACCAGCTCGCCCTGCGACAAAAATCCGCAGCAGTCTGCATATTCTGCTGCAAATTCAATGTCATGCGTCACCATCAGGATCGTGATGCCCTTTTCCTGTAACCCGTGCAGCACCCCTGCCAGAATCCGCTTCGATGCACCGTCCAAACCCTTCGTCGGCTCGTCCAGCAGCAAGAGCCGCGGCTTCGTCAGCATGACTTTCGCAAGCGCCAGTATCTGCTGCTGCCCGCCGCTGAGATCATATGGATGCTGCGTCAGCAAAGGTGCCAGCGCAAACGGGAAATCTGCAAGCGTTTCTGCATAGGAACGGTCAATCTCTGCAAGCTCCTCTGCGCCGGTATTGTGCAGAAAGACCGTCTGCACATCCTGCGGCAAAAGCGTGACGCATTCCTGATGCAGACTCCGCCCCTTGTAATCCTGTATCCGTTTGCCGAAGATCTTCAATGTGCCGGCATAACAGCGGTTGATCCCCGCAAGTGCAGATAATACAGTCGATTTGCCTGCGCCGTTTCCGCCGATCATACAATATAACATGCCCGTTTCAACCGTGAAGCTCAGATCCCGCAGAATGTCACGCCCGCTGCGGGTGTAACGAAAATATATATGCGAGCATTCGATCGCATGCTCTGTTCGCTGCCGCGGCTCCGGCTCCGGTAATCGCCTGATCCGGTTCGGAAGCTGCGGCATGATCTCCGTCCGTGCTTCCCGCACCGAAAGCGGACACATGCCCTCCATCCCGAATCCGCGATGAAGCTGCACCGCCGCCGGCATGTCTTCCGGCAAGTCCTGATCCCGCGGGATGTGCGTCAGCAGCGCCTTCGGCTCCCCTTGCTGCGTGATCGTTCCGTTTTCCATCAGCAGCATCCGGTCACTCAGCGGGATCACTTCCCCCAAACGATGCTCCGCAATCAGTACCGTGACCGAAAAATCCCGGTTCAGCCGGTGCAGTGTCGTCAGAAAATCTGCCGCCGCAATCGGATCAAGCTGCGCGGTCGGCTCATCCAGCAGCAATAGCTTCGGCTGCAATATCATCACCGATGCCAGATTCAATAATTGCTTCTGCCCGCCGGATAAGGTCGCCGGATCACGCTCCAGCCACGACTCCATCCCAAAATAAGATGCAATCTCTGCGATCCGCCGCCGCATGATCTCCGGCGGCGTTCCTGCGTTCTCAAGCCCGAATGCCAATTCGTGAAATACGCGGTCGGTCACGATCTGCTGCTCCGGATGCTGCATCACAAAGCCAATCTCGCCCGCAAAACACGGCGCTTCTGCTCCGTCGATCGGTTTGCCCTCAAAATATACTGCACCGCTGCGGCTGCATAACGGCATCAGCTCCCGCTTGCACATGTGCAGCAGGGTCGATTTGCCGCAGCCCGTTGCGCCGCATAATACTGCAAAGCTGCCGTTCGGGATCTCAAATGTGACATCCCGGAGCACCGGTTTTTCGCATTCCGGATATGTCACCGTCAGATGTTCTGCCGCAAGCGATACCATGTCAGCGCCTCCTTTCCTTCGTGGATCAGCGGCAATGCCGCCAGTAAGCCATATGCTGCCAGAATTCCGCCGTATAACAGCGTTCGTTCCGGCGCGGCACAGGTCGGGTAAAACTGCCACTCCGCTGTTCCCGATGCAATGCCGTATAATACAAATGCCGTCAGCAGCACCGTTTCTGCAAGCAAAAGCAGATCGCCGCGCCCCCAGCGAAAATATGTGAAACTCGTGCGCGGCTGTGTCCCGTATCCGCGGGCTGCCATGCTGTTCGCCGTGATGATGCCGTTTTCCAGCGCCCATGTCAGTAAGATCGAAAAGACATGCAAGCCGCCCCGTACATCGTCGATCAGATGCCCCTCACGATATAACCCAAGTGCACGCTGGGTATCCTGAATCTTTCGCATCTGCTGCCGGAATAACGTCAGATTCCGCACCGCCATCGAGAAGATCAGGGCGAGCTTCGGCGATAAATAACGGAAAATATAAAACAGCTTCTCACTCGTCATCAAATCCGAAAAACTCCGGAACCAGTACAGCATCGCCGCAAGCCGTATGCCTGTGACAGTGCCGTAAAATAACGCTTCTGCTGTGTATGCGCGTTCGTTGATGAAAAATAAGACCGTGGTGCCGTGCTGGTTCCAAAGCGGGTTCAGAATCGCAAATAAAACCGGCATGCCGATCGCTAAAATATGAAAAGATGCGTGCTTTCTGCCGTTTCGTGCCACGAAAAAGCCGATTGCCGCAAGCAGGGAGATCCCAAGCAGCACAGGCTCCATGCAGAAAATCGTAATACATGCCGTCAGCAGCAAATGCACTGAGACTGCTGCCGGATTCATCGCTTCAAAATGCCGCAAGCTGCGCCAACTCCTCTCTCCCTTGCGCTTCTTCCATCAAAGATCAACCGTGTATGCCCAGATCACACGGTCGCCGTCATGCAGCGTATATGCGCCGCAGCCTACATCCGGCCGTTCGCCGTTGACCGTGTATGTCCAGCCGGACAAATCACCGAAATCAAATTCATACAGCGATGCGATGCCGCGCACATATGCGGTGTCTACCACATCGCCCGATACGCCGTCTACTTCAATTTGCAGATTGTATGCCTTCACTGCATCATATAACAGCTCCAGCCCGTTTTCACCCTCGGAAATCGAGAACTCCGTCAGCGGCATGATGACACCGTCCGCCGGATATCGCTCGCTTCCTTCCATGCCGCAGATCACATCACAGCGAATCGCCATTGTGACCGTTCCGCCGCCCGTTTTTTGCTCGCTCTGATAAAACTGCGCCGGCGATTCAACACGGATCACCCAGATCAAGCCGATCACGGCTGCGCATCCGCCCGCAAGCGTTGCATAGGTCTTCCAACTGCGATTGTGCCGCAGGAAGAAGATCAGCGCTGCTCCGCCGAAGATCACCGCTGCACCTGCTGTCATCGGAATGCGGTAAGGATATTTCTCCCGATCTGTGCGCGTATCCGCAGGCGGGGCGGTCGTGTGGATCTCCTCCGGCTCCGTTTGTACCGTGACCGTTGTCCGTTCCGCGGCAGTCTCCTGCTTATCAGATTTTGTGCTTTCCTCAGCAGATACGCTTGTTTCTGTCACAGATGACGTTGCTTTTGCGGTCGCTTTTCCCGTCACGGATGTGCGCTGCGCTGTACCGTCTGTTCCGGCAGATTCCGCTGCTGCAATCTGCGTGGTCTGTGCATCCTGCCGGCTGTCCGTCTGATCTGCATGTGCGGGCGGCGTTGTCTGCCGCGCCTGCTCCCGCTGCGTTTCCCGCGGCTGTGTTTCCGTATTCCGGCGCGTCTGCACCGGCGGCTCCGTTTCTGCCGGCTGCTCCGGTTCTGTCACCGGATCCGTCGCATTGCGATATAAAAACAGCGGCTGCTTTCCGCTTTGCAGCAGGTCTTCTGCGGTGTATGCAAGAAACGTCTGCACCGTTGCCATTGCGCTGTAACCGCCGCCCGCTGTGTGCGCATACTGCCCATCGCCGATCCGATATTGCAGGATGCCGTCCAGCAATGTGCTGCCGTCCTTGATAAACCGACCGTCATTCAGCGGGTCGATGCCCATGCAGCATAATGCGATCCAGACCTGTGCCGTGCTCTCCGGATTCTCTGTGCCGTAACTGCGGTATGCGCCGCTGCTCAACTGCGCACCGGATAAAAACTGCACGCCGCGCTCCAGTGCTGCCGATACATTCCCGTCACCGGCATTCGGGGCAAGCGCCTGCATCGCCATTGCTGTGACATCCGGGTCGCCGTATGTGCCCGGAAGTGACCATCCGCCGTCGGCGCATTGCCGTGCGATCAGCGTTTCTGCGACATCCTGCGCCGTGAAGCGCTGCGACGGTACACCATTATTCAGCAGGTGCAGCGCAAAGATCCAGCTCATAATGCCCTGTTCGCCTGCGCTTTGCTCCAGCATATCGCCGCAGACTGCCGGTATATCCGCGGAACAGGCAAGCAATGAAAGGGCAAGCCGTTCGCGGGATGTCGCTGACGGCTCGTCCTCCGTTGTCAGATATGTTTGCAGGGCACTTTGATATGCAGTCAGATCATATCCGCCCTGCGATGACAGCGCCATGCAGTACCAGTCCGGCGAACTCATGCCGACCATCGACGGCAGCGTGTTCGTGACCCAGTTTTCCATATCGCCGCCGCTTTGCTGTGTCAGGATCTCCGCGGCATAATCAGGGATCCTGTTGTCATATGCCTCCGCTATATGCAAGGAGAGCAGCCGGAAACTGCTCAAGCCCATAAAGAGCATACAAATTCCGGCTGCTGTTTTTCTTTTTCGATTCATTTTTCTCCGTTTCGTTTGCCGTTACTCTGCATCTTCCGCAACGCCGGAACGCTTCAAAATGGTATAACCGGTGCCTGTCACGATGCATGTGCCGAACAGGAACAGCAAACCGGTCATGTCATTGTTGCCGGTCTGCGGCAGTTCACCGGAAGGCGCGGTTGTAACTGTGGTTTCTGTGATTGTTGTGAAGAGCTCTGTTGCTGTTGTGATGAAGGGATCCTCATCCGTTGTGGTGTAGATCTCATCATCTGTTGTGGTGTCCGCAGTTGTTGTAATGGTTTCTGTTGTTGTGAAAATATCGTCCTCAAATGTCTCCGTGGTGGTCTGCGGCGCAGTCTGTGTGGTCACGGTCGTTGTCGTTGCAGGATCCGTCACAACAATGCGGATTCTTGCAACCATGCCATAATAGCGTGCAATCAGTGTAGTCTCACCGGGTGCAACACCCTCAACGCATGCCGTGCCGGGACTTGTGCCGTGTTTATCCGTCAATACTGCAATAGATTCATCCTCAATGCTGAATTCTGCATCCATATAACCGTGGACAAAATACCATGCATATCCGCCCGGAACAAGAACAGGATCATTGAATGGATCTGCGACAATTTCCATAGAACAGTCGAAAAGCTCAGTCGTTGTTGTTTGTTCCGGCTCTGTCTCCGTTGTGGTGTCTTCCGAATCCGCGACATTGAAGCATGCAACCGGCGGAACAATGATCTTGTCATCGCATTCTGCACTATAAATCACTGTGCCGCTCTGGTCGAACGTAAGGTAGACATCACCGTTCTCATCCGTGACATAATCCGTGCGTTCGCCGTCCTTTGTAATGACTGCACCTGCCAGCGGTTCCGTATGCGCTACCCAGTTTTCATCATAAACAATCGCATCCAGATGCAGCGGCATAACATCCCCTACATACAAATCCCCGTCAAAGGAGCGCATATCGAACATGGTATATGTATCTGAATATGTCTTCGCATCCTTGTAGACATAGAAATATACATAGTCCTCATCGCTGACCGGATCACTCAGACCGGATGCAAACTGATCGTTGACCGTATAGCCATAGCTGCCGCCGTTTTCGACACCCCAGAGCCTTACGATGCTGTTGCCCCACTCGGTTGTTTTGGTCTTGTAGCCTTCTGCTGCGCCGCCGTCATAGAACTGATTATGCGCGGTGATGATGACATCATTGACAGTCAGGCTGCCGTCTTCGTCTGCATCCAGAAGCTGGATCCTTTGATTTGCAATCTCCAGATCGCCCTGGCATGCACAGGAAACATAGACATACTGCGATGAATCTGAAACGGTTTCAGCAAATGCCGTCAGAACAAACGGTGCTGAAACAGTCAATGCCGTCATTGCAGCAAGAAACGATGTTGCCTTTTTCATAATGATACCTCCTGAAAAAAATTTTTATCAGTCAAGACATATTCTGTCTATTACTGAACACTTTTGAAACATGCGCTTTGCAAATAAAAAATGCGCTGTTCCGGTCTTCGGGACCGAAAAAGCGCATCATCAAAACGCCCTGCATGCAGATTCATACATGCGGGATGTCCTGACGGAAAACATTTCTCTGTCCCAAAAATGCGAGCTGCAAACAGCTCTGTCCGTGTCTGCATACGGGAGCATTCCGACTTTACGGCAGTGGCAGCTGCGACGGATTTTCACCGTGCTTCCCTCTCAATTCACAAGAAAACCGTGAATCCGTATACACAAATTAAACTAAAAACATTATAACACAAAGCAACTGCATTGTCAAGCATTCACCGCACCGCAAAACAGCGCACACCGCAGGTTTTCCCTACGGTGTGCGCCAGCTGATGCGCTCTCCTTTACCCCTCTCGTTTGCAGTTACTTTTCATCTGTGAAAAGTCCGGAGCGCTTCAGCGCATAATATCCTGTTCCGGTCACGGCACATGTGCCAAGCAGAACAAGCAAGCCTGTCAGATCATTGTTTCCGGTCTGCGGCAGATCTTCTGTCGGAGCTGCAATGCCTGTTTCTGCCGGTGCGGTCGTTGTGCCCTGATCGACCGGTGCTGTGGTCAGTCCGCTTGCCGTTGTACCGATATAATACGGATCTG
>DMBA01000180.1 GCA_003446315.1 Ruminococcus sp.
GGCGGTGAACGGAAAAGTCCGGATCAGAAACAGCGGTGAACCGGTCAGCGGCGACATGAACGGCGACGGTATGCTCACAATGGCGGATACGGTTTTGCTTGCACGGTTTACTGCGGAAGATGATACCCTCACGGCGGAACAGATCGCGGGCATTTTGCAGGCGGAACCCGATCGGGACAGCAGCGGGATCGTGAACTATACGGATGTGTATGCGCTTCTGAATCAGGTCACGGAACAGATATAAACTGCATTTTTTTACATCATACAGAAGGGCACTGCGGCAATGCTGCGGTGCTCTTTTTGCATCTTACCGCCCTGAAAATGCATCTTACCTGCTGAAAAACGCAACTTAACAAAAATCGGTTGACGCATGCGGCTTTTATAGTATATAATATGGTTACTAAGACAATCTTGAACAAATGGATGCATCATTCAAATCTTTGCCGGTTGACAGATGTGCACACTGGAAAACGGCTTCATCTTATCAAAATAAAAGGAGAATTATTTGTATGAATCAACAGATCAAACGCAATCTTGCGGTTATTCTGTCGGCAGCAATTGTTTTTTGTCATGCATTTGGTGCTGCGCCCCTAACGGAACACAGCTCGTTTGCACCGGTCACTGCATCCGCGGCATCTAACGGGAGATTTTCCGGTATGAGAAATCTGGAGTGCTATTATAAAAGCCCGGATCATGATTACACGATATATTGTACAGTGTCAGATTCTGTTAAGAAAACAGCCAAAGTGATTGGCTGCTGGACAGAGCACCCGAATGTTAGTATTCGAATTCCAAAAACCGTAAAATTTTTTGGCGTTGACTATACAGTGACAGAGATTGATGATTGGTCATTTGTGCTACAGCGTAACATTGTCAGTGTTTTTTTGCCGAATACAATTAAAAAAATAGGTGAATGTGCGTTTTCCGACTGTGACAATCTTTCGAATTTTGGCGCTGAAATGCTCCCGAACGGTACAGACTATCAATTAACGGAGATCTGCGATTATGCGTTTTCGGATTGTATAAAATTAGAGTCAACCAGTTTTTTGGATTCTGTGACTCATATCGGCGAAGGTGCTTTCCAAAACTGTGGCAGTCTAACAAATATCGGCACTCCCAATTTGGTTTCGTTAGGAGAAAACGCTTTTGAAAATTGTAAATCCATTCGTATAATCGACTTATCACAGTCCACACTCACAACAATTCCATCCAGAGCATTCTCCGGATGTGGTGCAAATGAAATAACTTATCTGGCTTTCAAGCTGATACTTCCCGATAGTTTAACTTCGATCGGAGACTATGCTTTTTATAATCTTGTTTCGTTGAAAGAAGTGAATCTTCGAAATGTTGAAACGATCGGCGAATATGCTTTTGCAGAATGTCATAATCTGAAAGTTGCCTATACCGGTGATGCACTTTATTCGGTCGGAGAACGTGCATTTTTTGACTGCGAACAGATGAAATATTTTGTTTTGAAGAAGCATACCGGCGGTATCGGTGCAGAGGGCGTTGGTTATACACAGCATGGAAAGATCAACGATTTTACGATCTGGAGCAGTGACTACGGCGGGTATGTCAAAAAATACGCCTATTATAATGGATTCAACTATAAAGATATCGAACGAGCACCGGTTGATGCACTGAACAAATTCCAGGATTATACCTGGACATTTGGTGATTTATATTTGCCCAACAGTGCCCAAATGCTTGCAGATGATCGCGGCAATTACTTATATCTCAATGCGCATATCCCGTTTGTCAATCCACGCCATCTGAATGAACGCTTTGGTGGTTCCTGCATGGGTCTGGCTTCCATCAGTGCACTTTGCTATAACGGTGAACTTTCAGTCGGACAGTTTGCAGCGGGTTATAATCGGATTTCGGATATCCCGACGAATTGTTCGCCCTTTATCAAGTCGTTTATCAATACAATGTGGTCAAATAGTGCAAAGCAGGAGAAGTATAAATTTCAGCATACAACTACTGACGGCACATTCAGCTCTGCGAATGACGATATGCTCAAATATATTGAATATATGACTTATGAAGGAAAAGCCTGTGTGGCTGTCTATGGAGAATATCAAAATGCGCCGGATGTGCACGCAACTGTATGCCTTGGTATGGAGTTTGAGAAGAATGCCGACGACCAGTCTTCCAATCATCAGTGGGACGACATGGATGCCAGAATCCTGCTTTATGATGTAAACAAAAAATCGTTTATGCCGATCTCCTGCTTGTATCTCAACCGGACTACGGGTGAATGGCGGAAAGGTGTAAATCGTCCGAATGAATACAGCAATTCTGACGATCCGAATTTCTATTTTGGATTGTATACGACAGCGGATGAAATGGTCGGAACGAAAACTGCTTCCGGAATGGCTTATGTGAATCAGCTCCTCAGTGTTCCGCATTGAATCATGGGTTTTCTGCGGCAATATGCGAAAAAGGATGTGTCAGAAGCGGCACATCCTTTTTTCGTTTTTGATTGACAAAAAAAATGCATCGTGTTATAATAGAATGAGGCAGAATATTTGCAGAAGCAACAAAAAGCAGAAACCGCCCCCGAAAATCAGAAGCGGTTTCACAGATCTTTTTTTTATGCGGCTTTACCCGGATATCAGTCTTTGTGCGGATGTTTTTTTGCATCGGCAACGCGGCGGATGACATTGCCTTTTTCGTCTACGATGACGGTGTTTTCCAGCGAACTGATCAGATTGCGGCGAAATGCTTCCCGATACTGATTGCGCAGCACTTCCCGTTCAGAGATCTCCGCTTCGTTCAGTCCGACCGTTTTTGCTTTGTGCGCAAGCTCGTTGATGCGGTCGAGCAGACCTTGTTCCATTTTGATTCATTCCTTTCTGCCTTTTTCCTGTATTATAGCACAGAAATGAAAAAAATGCAACCGGTTCCGGAAGCGGATCCGTCTGAAAGAAAACAACAGGAGTTATCACGATGAATAATAGCAGGATCGCATTGATTACCGGTGCTTCCAGAGGCATCGGCGCAGCAACCGCAAAACGGCTCGCAGCAGACGGCTTTACCGTCATGGTGCATTATCATCAGTCACAGCAGCAGGCGGAGCAGCTTGCTGCCGCAATCGGCGGCTTTGCGATCAGGGCAGATATCGGCGATTTTGCGCAGATCGACACCATGATAAACGAAATCATCAGCAGATACGGCAGAATTGATCTGCTTGTGAATAATGCGGGCATCGCTGTCAACGGATTGTTTCAGGATATTTCCGATGAACAGGCAATGCGCCTGATGACCGTCAATCTCGGCGGCGCAATGCATACGGCAAAGCGCGTTCTGCCGCATATGCTGCGGGAACATGCAGGCTGTATCATCAATGTTGCGTCTGTCTGGGGTGAGGTGGGCGCTGCTTGTGAGGTGCATTATTCTGCTGCAAAAGCCGGTATCATCGGCTTCACAAAGGCACTTGCTAAGGAGGTCGGATTGTCCGGCATCCGTGTCAATTGCGTGTCGCCCGGTGTGATTGATACCGATATGAACCGCATGCATGATGCGGCGGTCATGGCGGAACTGGCAGACGAAACACCGCTTGCCCGTATCGGTCAGCCGGATGATGTGGCGCATGCCATCGCATTTCTGGCATCGGAGCAGGCTGCATTCATTACCGGACAGGTTTTGCCGGTCAACGGGGGGTTCAATATATGAATGAACAGGAAAAGCAGCGTTTTGCCGCGCAGATGCAGTTCCTTGTGGAAATGGATAAAATGAAGAATATTTACCGGCAGACCAGAGTGCTGCATGAAGACCGCGCTGAAAATGATGCGGAACATGCATGGCATCTTGCGATGCTGGCATTGGTACTGCATGAATATGCAAATGAGCCGGTGGATCTGAAAACAGTTCTGGCGACCGTCCTGATTCACGATGTTGTGGAGATTGATGCCGGCGATACCTATGCTTATGATACAGAAGGCTACAAGACCAAGGCGGATCGGGAGCAAAAAGCCGCTGACCGTCTTTTTGGCATGCTGCCGGATGAACAAGGTGCTTATTTCCGGAAACTGTGGGATGAATTTGAAGCGATGTCTACACCGGAAGCCCGATTTGCAAATGCACTTGACCGCATCCAGCCGCTGACACTGAATTATTGTAAACACGGAGAATCGTGGAAAACACACGGTACCAGACGGGAACAGGTCGAAGGAAGAATACAGCCGGTTTATGAAGGTTCGCAGATGCTCGGCGATTATGCAGCGGAACTGATCCGGCGCGCCGCCGAAGAAGGGATACTGCGTGACTATGCAGAATGAGATCAAACATCAACGCACCATCGGGCTGATGGCACATGTGGATGCCGGAAAAACAACGCTTGCAGAGAGCTTGCTGTTCCGTGCAGGTGAAATCCGGAAACGCGGCAGAGTCGATCACGGCGATTCGTGGCTCGATACCAATGACATCGAACGCAGCCGCGGCATCACGATCTTTGCACATCAGGCGGCAGTGACGATCGGCGACATACGGTTTACGCTGCTCGATACGCCCGGACATGTGGATTTTGCTGCCGAAACAGAACGGATCATGCGCGTGCTGGATTACGCTGTGCTGGTCATCAGCGGCACAGACGGTGTGCAAAGCCATACCAGAACGCTTTGGAATCTGCTGGAACGCTATCAGATCCCGGTGATCCTGTTTGTGAATAAAATGGATCTGTCAGATCGTACCGAAACGGCTCTCATACAGGAATTGCAGGGACGGCTTGCATCCGGCTGTGTCCGGTTCGATACGGATGAGGCGGCGCTTTGTGAAAATGCGGCGGCATGTTCTGAGGCGCTGATGGCTGAGTATTTTGAAACGGATACGCTTTCGCAGGATGCCATTGCCGATGCCATCGCAAAACGGCAGATCTTTCCGGTCTGCTTCGGCTCTGCCCGTACCTTGCAGGGATTGGACGCTTTGACCGCTTTGCTGCGGGATTATACCAAAGATCCGCCGCGTATGCCCGATTTCGGTGCGCAGGTGTTCAAAATCTCAACGGATGTGAAAGGCAATCGGCTAACGTTTTTGAAGATCTGCGGCGGATGTCTGCATATGCGGGATGAGGTGTCTTATATCGGCGCTGACCGCAATGCATATACCGAGAAAATTACCGGCATCCGGTTTTATTCCGGTGCAAAATATGTTGCGGAAGATGCTGCGGATACCGGCGCGGTCTGTGCTGTGACGGGTTTGCAGAATACCTTTGCGGGAATGGGTCTTGGATGCTGCGAAAATGCAGCGGATACGATCCTTTCACCGATCATGCGCTATCGTGTCATGATGCCGGAAGGTGTTTCAGAGCAGGCGGTATATGCGGATTTGCAGCGGTTGGAAGCGGAAGATCCGCAGCTTCGCACGGCGTGGGATCTGCATACACATGCACTTTATGTGCAGCTTATGGGTGCGGTTCAGCTCGAAGTGCTCACCAATCAGATCGCAGAACGGTTCGGCTATACCGTTGCGTTTGACAGCGGAATGGTGACTTATCGGGAAACAATTGCTGAAACAGTGGAAGGCATCGGGCATTATGAGCCGCTTCGCCATTATGCTGAGGTGCATCTGCTCCTTTCTCCGCTGCCCGCAGGAAGCGGTTTGCAGTTTGAGACACAGGTCTCTGAGGATGTCCTTGACCGGAACTGGCAGCGTCTGATTTTGACGAATCTGCAAGAAAAAACACATATCGGTGTGCTGACCGGCTCGCCGATCACGGATATGAAGATCACGTTGGTCAGCGGCAAAGCACACCTCAAACATACGGAAGGCGGCGATTTCCGGCAGGCTGTTTACAGAGCCGTCCGGCAGGGTCTGCGTTCGGCAGAATCTGTGCTGCTGGAGCCGTATTATCAGTTTACGCTGGAGCTGCCGGCAGAGAATGTCGGGCGGGCGATGACCGATATCCAGCAGCGATTCGGGTCGTTTGATCCGCCGGAGATCCTTGGGGATACGGCGGTTCTGAACGGGTTCGCGCCGGCATCGGAGCTGAATGACTATGCAGCAGAGGTGCTGAGTTATACCAAAGGGCACGGTTCGCTTTCCTTGGCTGTGCTGGGATACCGCCCGTGCCATAATGCAGAGCAGATCGTTGCACAGATCGGATATCAGCCGGACAGCGATCTCGAAAACAGCGCAGATTCGATCTTTTGCTCGCACGGTGCAGGATTTGCCGTTTCATGGCAGGAAGTGCCGCTTTATATGCATCTGCCGGCAATGCTTCCGCATAGATATGATTTTCCGGAGGAGGAGATCAGACCGGCAGAACAGGTGCAGCGTTCTGCGCAGCCGACTGCCGGCGAAGATGAATTGATGGCAATTTTTGAACGCACCTACGGGAAAATTCAGCGCGAACCCAGAAAGGCGATGCGGCGGAATAAAACGGCGGAACTGATGGAAAGTAATGTGAAAATCCCTGCGCTGCCCGAGCACGAGTATCTGCTTGTGGATGGCTATAATATCATTTTTGCGTGGGATTCCCTGAAAGCACTTGCAAAAGACAGTCTGGAACATGCGCGGGATGCCCTGCTCCGCCGGCTGCAAAACTATCAGGGATATCGCAAATGTGATGTGATCCTCGTGTTTGATGCCTATAAGATCAAGGGGCACGGCACGGAGATCGAACAGCAGGGGAATATCAGTGTGGTCTATACAAAAGAAGCGGAAACTGCGGATTCTTATATTGAACGTGTTTCCAAACAGCTTTTGAAGAATAATCGTGTGCGTGTTGCAACCTCCGATGCATTGGAGCAGCTTATCATTCTCGGAAACGGTGCGATGCGTATTTCAGCAAGAGAATTTGAAGCGGAGATTCGTGCGGCAGAAGCAGAGATCCGTGCATTGATCGGAGGGCAGAACTGATGGAAGTGCCGATGGCAGATGACCTGAAACGGGTGTACTACCATAATGAACATACGGAATGTATGACCTATTTTTATATTACCGGAAATTTTGATCCGGATGTCATCACGAATTATCTGCATCTCCAGCCGGAACAGATCCATCGGATCGGGGATGCGCGCAGAAACGGCACGACCTATGACTATGGTTACTGGCGTTTCGGTACCGTGCAAAGCACCCGTCTGGATGTCGCCAATCAGATGATGCAGACCATTGATCCGCTGCTGACCAAAGCTGATCTGCTGCGGAAGATCAAGCTGACTTATGATGCAAGACTGATGCTGGAAGTCGTGCCGCTGGTGCGCTATGATGAACCGGCTCCGATGCTTGCTCCGTCGCTGGCGGTCATGCGCTTTTGCATGGAGACCGGCACGGAAATGGATATTGACCTGTATGTGAGCTGCCCCGATGATATGATCGGAGCATGAACTATGCAGGGATTTCAAAAATAACAACGAACGTATAACAACCGGTCATGAAAACGATGACCGGTTCTGTACAGTAAAGGATGATATGAATGTTGGATGTTGTATTGCCCGGTACAGGCGGAACAATGCCGATGAAAAACCGGTGGCTGACTTGCTGCATGGTGCGCAATGAGGGCAAAGCAATCCTGATCGACAGCGGCGAAGGGACACAGATCGCACTGAAATGTGCCGGAAGATCGGTGCAGCGGCTGGATCTGCTCTGCTTTACGCATTATCATGCGGATCATATCAGCGGATTGCCGGGATTGCTGCTTTCGATGGGTTTGGAGGGCAGAACAGAACCGTTGACGCTCTGCGGGCCGGAAGGTCTGCGCAGAACTGTTGAGGGACTGCGTGTGATCGCACCGGAGCTGCCGTTTGCGCTGGAATATATTGAATTTACGGAAAAGACGCATCAGCTTTCTTTTGCAGGGCTTGAGATCACAGCGTTTGCGGTCAATCATACGCTCCCGTGCTATGGTTACCGGATGCATTTGCCGCGTGCCG
>DMBA01000193.1 GCA_003446315.1 Ruminococcus sp.
CCTCTGGTCGCTCACCGCAGTGAGCGAAATACCCCGCATGCAAGGAGCTCCGCAGGGGTGAATCCGAGAAAACGATCCAGTGGATCGTTTTCCGGAGAGGGGCACCCTGCGATAGAGGGTGCCCCTAAGTGAATTGCGCAGCAATTCACAAATTAACGGAGAATCTTAAGTTGTTGGCATTGCAGCCCCCAATGGGATTTTTAAGGGATAGCGTTCTCATGATTGATCCGCCCGCTTTATATACAAGCAAAAGAAGCCTGTCAGCGGAGTTGAACCGCCGTCTTTCCCCTTAGCAGGGGGACTGTCCTCGCGTTGGACGATACAGGCTTGCCGGGCGGTCAGACCGCATCTCCTGTGTGAGGGCAGGCGCTTTTCATTAAGCCACCGGCAAATATATTTTAGCATATGGAAAATCATTTGTCAAGGAGTTTTTCATGAGGATCTGTTTGATGTGCCGCCGCCGCAATATGGAGCAATACGGGATCTGTCCGGAATGCAGCGCCCTGAATGAAGCGATGCGCAGCATGCACTGTGATCTGACCGGCAAAACGGCGCTTGTGACAGGCGGCAGGATCAAGATCGGTTATGCAGTCTGTCTGCGGCTGCTGCGGCAGGGTGCGGCGGTCATTGCAGTGACCCGATATCCGAAATCCGCACTGGAGACTTATATGCAGGAGCCGGATTTTGCAGATTTCCGGGAAAGGCTGACGATCATCGGCTTTGATCTGATGCGTGTGGACAGGATGCAGGAACTGCTTTTGCAGATCCGGCAGCTTTGCGGCGGAAAACTGGATATTCTCATCAACAATGCTGCACAGACCGTCAAAAAATCGAATGATTATTATGCTGCATTGACCGCGCATGAACAGGCGCTGCTGCTGGAATCTCCGGCGCTTTATCCGCTTGCGAAGCCGGACAGTACCTTTTCGCTCATGCCGAGCATTCAGGCATCGGATCACGGAGAAACGGCACATGATAATTCATGGGTGCGCAGATCCGAGGAGATCTCGCCGCAGGAACTGCTTGAAGTGCAGCTTATCAATGTGACAGCGCCCTTTCTGCTGACAAGCGGCTTGCGCACATGTCTGGCGCAGGACGGGGCATCCAACAAATTTGTCATCAACGTCAGTTCCGTCGAAGGACGGTTCAATACAAAGCAGAAACTGGCGCGGCATGTGCATACGAATATGGCAAAGGCATCGCTGAATATGATGACGCATTCGATTGCATCAGATTATGCACGCGACCGGATTTATGTATATTCCTGTGATCCGGGCTGGGTATCGAATCAGTTTCCGCCCGGATACGGGATCTCACAGGATTTTGAGCCGTATCTGACCTTTGAAGACGGTGCAGCGCGGGTGCTGTATCCGGTCACCCTGCATATGCAGGATGAAAAGGTCAAAGACAGCGGCGTGTTTTATAAGGATTATCGGATCATAGATTATTGAGGCGAGATATGAGTCAGAATTTCAGGCAATGGCTGGATGCTTTCGTACAGAGCGTGAAAAGCGGCAGCACATCACAGCCGCCGGAAGCAGCAGTCAAACCGGACTGCAATGACGGGATCTATTTTATCCGGCATGCAAGGCAGTCAACGGAGCCGGTTCCGCGCATACAGCTCAGCACGGAAGCGGCAATTGCGCAGGGATGGCGGTTCCGGATCAAAAACAAAAAACGCGCAAAAATCACGCAATACCGCGGAAATGCACGGGATTTGATCGTGCCGGCGCAGATCGGACAATTTATCATCAATGAGATCGGCGGGCGTGTTTTTGCCAATGCCGATCTGGACAGCGTGGGCATTCCGGAAACCGTTCACAAGATCGGGCAAAGCTGCTTTTGGGGGAGCCGTGTGCAAAAAATCGTGATATCTGCGCCTGTTTCGGATATCCCGCAGGCATTTGCAAAAGACTGCGAACAGCTTTCGGACGTGCAGCTTTCGCCGGATACGAGATCCATTCATGCAGAAGCCTTTGCGGGATGCAAAGCGCTGCAAGTTATGCGTTTGCCGAGGCGGGTGCAGTGTGTTGAACGGGACGCATACAAAGGCAGCGGGCTGAACGCATTTTTCTGCTTTCCGGATACGACCCTATCCGGCAGCGCCTTTGAAGATACCCCGCTTGATAACAAATACAAGCTGCTTGTGATCGCACGATCAGAAAAGCGGTATGAGATCATATTGGTCTGCCGGCAGGGCAGTCAGATCACGCTGCCGCCGGTGCAGGTATGCTTTGCGCCGCAATCGGTACCGAACCGGAAGGAAGCGCCGCGGCTGCTGAACTGTGCACAGTGCACCGGAGTCCGTGTCAGCACGAATGCGATCGGGTATACCTATGATACAAACAGCGGGCAGATCAGCCGCAAGCCGCTGCAAATGATCGTGCCCGCAGACACAAGTCCGTTTTATTACAAAGCGCCGGTCGAAGTGTATGAAGCAGACGGCAGCGCGTTTCCGTCTTATCTGACGGCTGCATACCAAAATGATGCGGAGACAGGATATCAGTATCCGCTTTCGGTGCTGCCGCGTTTCGGATTACAGCCGCAGGAGCGCAGCGTGAAGATCATAGCAGTAAGAAACAGCATTGTATCATATGAAGCCGAAGCGGTTTGCAGCCGGACATTGGAGCGCATTTCGTTTGATATGCAGCTTTGCGGAAGCGGCAGGTTGTTTCATGATTGCTGCCGGCATCTGCAATTTGCTGCGTGGCAGGAAGCGGAACATTGTGTGGTGCAGCAAATGCAGGTATATTTGCCGTCTGCGGCGCTGATCGGAGAATGGGCGCACTGGTATTTGCTGGGTGCATTTCACGGCAGAATGGTGCAATGGGATCATAAGCTGTTTGATGCAGCGGTATATGACAAGCTCTTTACGCAGCAGGATGCGCCGAAGGGACGGCGCGTGCCGGAGACATACAGCGCATGGAGTGTACAGAAGTGGGAACAGGCAGGCGTACCTTGTCTGAACCAGAAGCGGCGGATCATTCTGGCGATTGATGTGCTGCGCAGTACGGAGAAGCTGTTTCCGAATCGGGAGATGTACCGCCGGTATCTGCTGACGCACAGGCGGTATGCGATGAAGCTATGCACGCAGCTTCCGAAGGAATACGGCGATTTTCTGCGCAGGTTTTATGAGGTGATGGAATGACATTACAAGCAAAACGCGGCTTTTTGCCGACAGACATGCGGGATTTCGGTGCGGCAAGTCTTCCGCAGCTAAGGAAGGCGGCAGAGGAAGTATATTTTCTGCTCAGCCGCGGATATCCGGTGACCGCAGCGACGCGGTTCATCGGCGATCACTATCAGTTTTCGGAGCGTCAGCGACTGGCACTTGCCCGCACGATCTCGCCGGAAGCCAATATTCAGTCGCGTATGCAGCGGCAAGTCCGGGATATTTCCGGAGAAACGCTGTATATTGACGGCTTCAATGTCATCATCGGGCTGGAGATCGCTTATTCCCAGTCGATGTTATTCCGCTGCATGGATGGCTGCATCCGGGATCTGGCAGGGCTGCACGGCACATATCGTCTGATTCCGCAGACAGATCAGGCGATCAGTGCACTTTTGCGCACGCTGGATGCGCTGCATATTGCGAAAGCGGTGATTTATCTGGACAAACCGGTTTCCAATTCCGGCAGACTGAAAAAACGCATATTTGAATTGGCGGAAGCCCTGTCTTATGTGCTGGATGTGCAGATCGAGCTGCCGGTAGATACGATTCTCAAAAGCAAGCCGCTGACGGCATCCGGCGATGCGATCATTCTGGATGCATGCGACCGCTGGTTCAATCTTGCAGAAGCAGTAATTGCGCAGCAGATCGGGGATTATCCGTATATTGATTTTACGCCGCGCCGGATGCGCAGCATAGATCAGGGATTTCTGATGGAGTGATACTGTCCGAAAGCATGATTTCAACCAAAAACAGAGCGCTGTCTGTTTATTGACAGCGCTCTCAGTCTGTCGAAAAAGGTATCGC
>DMBA01000232.1 GCA_003446315.1 Ruminococcus sp.
ATTGGTTTCACGCAGGAACACCCGAATCCCGGGAAGTGAATACACAGAAACCGCCGTCTGCAACTGTTACGCAGACGGCAGCTCGTTATGATACAGTTTTTGATGCGGTTTGCCGCAGACAGGAACAGCGTGCTATCCATCGTGTCATGGACGGTGACAGAATCCGGCAGAGTTTGGGATGCATCGGACTATAATCATTCAGCACTTATATGCCGAAATCGTTCCGTAACTGTAAAACGCAATCTGAACGGCTCCTGCCGATTGCCTGCCATAAGAGCACCCCGTTTTCATCCGCAATATTGAGAAAAATGCCGTCACACTGACCCCAACTGTAGAGGATATGCCGCTTTCCGTTCAGATCAAAGCTGCATTCCTCGCCGGATTCGGCACAGCGCAGCAGTTCTGCAATGTTTACGGTCTTTTGCGTTATTTTTTGCATAAATCCTTCACGACCTCTCCGGCGATAATCAGTCCGACAACCGACGGCACAAATGCAGTGCTGCCCGGAATATCACGGCGCTCCGTGCATTTGTGCTGTGCGCCCGGCGGACAGATACAATGCGTCCGGCAGGAGATCGACATATCTTCAATCGGACGTGTCGGCGTTTCATCAGAATACACGACTTTCAGCTTTTTGATTCTGCGTTTCCGGCATTCGATCCGCATCACTTTGGCAAGCGGGCAGACCTTTGTTTGATAGATATCCGCGACACGGAATGCAGTCGGATCGAGCTTGTTGCCCGCACCCATGCTGCTGATGATCGGGATATGCAGCTCCTGCGCTTTCATGACAAGTGCGAGCTTTGCTGTGACTGTATCAATCGCATCCACAATATAATCATACTCCGCAAACGGGAATTCATCTGCATGCTCCGGCAGGAAAAAGCACTTGCGGACACGGACATCAACATTCGGATTGATTTCCTTCATGCGCGCTTCCATGACTTCCGCTTTGTACTGTCCGACCGTTTTCCGCGTTGCGATGATCTGCCGGTTGAGATTTGTCAGGCAGACCTTGTCATCGTCCACAAGATCAAATGCCCCGACACCGCTGCGGACAAGTGCTTCACAGACATACCCGCCGACTCCGCCGATGCCGAATACCGCAACACGGGCACCGGCGAGCTTTTCCATATTTTCTTTTCCGAGCAGAAGCTGTGTTCTTGAAAATTGATTCAGCATCTTATCCCTCCGAAATGATTTGATCCAGGATACCGGTGAACTGTTCGATCTCCTGCGCAGATGTCAGATGCGACAGGCTGATGCGCCATGAACTGAGCGCATTTTTCCGGTCATGCGAGATTGCCATGACAGCACGCGAAGGTGTGTTCGGCACAGAGCAGGCAGATTTCACGGACACGCATACACCCTTTTCATCGAGCCGCTGCCGCATCGCCTCGCCTTTGATGCCGCTGACTGAGAGATTCAGAATATGCGGCACGGCATTTTCGGGGCTGTTGATGCGGATGCGCTCATGCTGCACACAGTATGCACGGAGCTTCTGATTCAGCGCATGAACGGTTTGCAGCCGGTCATCAAATTCGCTGCATGCATATTGCAGTGCAGCAGAAAGCGCCGCTGCCCCCGGTGCATCCGGCGTACCGCTGCGGTAAATCGTCGTACTTGCACCGCCGTGAATCAGCGGTTCCAGCACGATGCCTTTTTTCTTATACAGCACGCCGCAGCCCTTCAATCCATAGAACTTATGCGGTGCAAAGCTCGCAGTATCTGCGCAGGAAAGATCAACCGGTATCTTGCCGATCGCCTGCGTTGCGTCCAGATGCAGACGGCAGTTCGGGAAGTTCTGCAAAACCGCTGCAATTTCACGCACCGGCTGTACCGTGCCGAGTTCACTGTCCACCGCACAGACTGCGCACAAAACCGTATCCTGCCGCAGCAGTGATCTCAGATGAGCGAGGTCAACCGTTCCGTCCGGCATGATGTTCACAAGGTCGATCTCCCAGCCCTGCTCCTGCAAAAAGGTCAGTGCGCCGCTGACGGAACTGTGCTCCAGAAATGTCGAAATTATGTGCTTTCCGCGTCTCCGGTTTCTAAACGCGATGCCCTTGACCGCGAGGTTGTTCGCTTCACTTGCACCGCTTGTCAGAATGATCTCATCGCTGCCGATGTGCAGCAAATCTGCAATCTGTGACAGTGACCGGTTCACGATTTCTTTCGCAGCCATGCCGCATTGATGTACGGAATTTGGGTTTGCAAATTGTTCTCTTGCCGTATGGAGACAGACGGATAACACCCGTTCATCCGGCGGCGTATCAGCGGCATAATCAAGATAGATCGGATTCATTTGTTCCCTCTGCTTTCGTCCCGCGAATGCTTCTGCCGTCATCATAATCATCGAGGAAGTGATGACAGTCGCTGCCGCGATGATAGGATATAATCGTTTGCAGATTGACGTTCTCCACGCTGCGGAAAATGTTTTTATCGACAGCCGGATTGACAGCACGGAGCTGTTTCAGCAGCATTTTGATCTCCTGCCGCTTGGAGCCGCCGCCCCCGTTGTCGCACATGGTACAGTTTTCAGTGAACCGGCATGCGCACTGGATAAACTGCAGATCATTGTATTGCTTCCAGCGGATAATATCCGCTTCCCGCACGAGATACATCGGGCGGATGAGCTGCATTCCCTCGTAGTTTTCGCTGTGCAGCTTCGGCATCATGGTCTGCACCTGCGAGCCGTAGAGCATTCCCATGAGGATCGTTTCGATCACATCGTCAAAATGGTGCCCGAGCGCAATCTTATTGCAGCCGAGTTCCTTTGCACTCTTGTAGAGATGTCCGCGCCGCATCCGTGCGCAAAGATAGCAAGGGTGCTGATCGACTTTTGCGACAGCATCGAAAATGCCGGTTTCAAAGACCTGAACAGGAATCTCAAGCAGCTCTGCATTTTCGCGTATCTTCTGATAATTGATCTCGTTATAGCCGGGATTCATGACGAGGAATACGACCTCAAACGGGATCTTTGAATACCGCTGAAGCCGTTTCATGCACATTGCCATAAGCATCGAATCCTTGCCGCCGGAAA
>DMBA01000222.1 GCA_003446315.1 Ruminococcus sp.
AGCTGGTGGACGGACTCGAACCCCCGACCTGCTGATTACAAATCAGCTGCTCTACCAACTGAGCTACACCAGCAACTTCATGCTTCGTGCTTTGCTTCGTGCTTTGCACGGTCAGCTTGTTTATTATAGCATAGGAAGGGGGAAAAGTCAAGAGGATTTTGCGATTTTGTCGATTTTTAGCATATCTGTATACATCACTCAACAAACGATAAACGAAACAGTACATTATAAAAAGACCCGAAGCATTCCGGTCGCTTCGGGTCTTGCATGTTTTCTGCATCAGCCGTCAATGGAGACATACTGGATCTCATCGAAATCGTCATCGAGATACTCAAAGCTGATGATGTGTTCCGCATCGAAACGGGATTCGTCATAGGTGACCTGCCCGTTATCCGGATTGATCGTGGGTCTGCCGAGCTTTTCGATCACTTCATCGACCGTCTGCACAGCGAACATCTCACGGATTTCTTCCAGAATCACTTCTGCAATATGCCGGATATTCTGATGATACGCCTTGCGGACAGCCGCAGCGACCTCTGCGTAATCGTCATCGGGTTCGTCATCCCAGCAAATGACGGCATCCTCGAATTCGACAGCATATGCATCGTATTCCTCGTTATATTCGATCATGTTTCTGCTCCTTTCTATGAGATTCGGGTGTTTGCTGATTGAAGTATAGCATATGCCGCGTGATTTGTCAATAGATATGATGACTTATCGGAAGCTGTCAGCAGGCTCTCGTGCATGAAGTTCCAGATTCCGGAAGACAGATGCATGCCGCGGCTGCAAATGCCGCCATACCCGTTCGCAGCGCAATTGCTCTGCTGTCAGCAAAGTCGGGAGCACATAGACTGCGGTGAACGGCAGCATCAGAAAGGGCAGCGCGATCAGCCGCATCCACAGGATCTGTATGGTTTTTTGTCGGCTGAGCCGGAACGCCAGCCGGATGACCTGAAAGGGCGCAGCATGCGGCAGCTTCAAAAAGGCATATGGCAAGGCAGTTTCTGCTGCAAGAATGCGCATCGGCAGAAACAGTGCGGAGAGCGCGAGCAGACCAAGGTGCAGGGCAGTCATCAGGGGAAGCAGATCGTCACCTTCCGGCATGACCGTCAGCCAGATGACTTTTGCAGCCGCATACAGCACATAAGCGGGCAGCACGGAGAGCATCAGCAGAATACCGGTCAGCAGCCGCACGACCCATGCTCTGCGCCAAAGCCAGATGCTTTTGCTGCACGCGAGGAATCCGAGATCATTCTGATCCAGCGTGCCGGTGATCCTGCCGAGCTGCCATGCGGTCTGCATGCGAAGCGGCGTGACGGCACAGACTGCGGTCAGCATGGCACCGATGATATAGCATGCCCACGCTGTCTGCGCCGCAGATGCCGGCAGAAATGCATGGATCTGCATGGATCTCTGCACGAGATATCCGCATAAAAGGCAGAGGATCGCAATGATGATGCGGGATGCACCGATCACCGAAGCCGATCTTCTGCATCTGCGCAGACGGCGGGCAGCCTCATGCCACAGCCCGATCATGAGACATAATCCTCAATGAGTGCACGCAGCGCCGTTTCGCCCTGCACTTCCATCCCGTATTCCAGCAGGATCCGGTCATAATCCGGCAGCCAGCCCGCCGGCAGCTCATAGCTTGCAACGGCTTCCGGCTTGCCTTCCTCATAAACGGAAAGGGTATTTTCGCTGAGCTTCAGCAGATACGTTGTTTCCGGCAGCGGCGGAACGGCAGAACCGGTCAGCGGACGCTGCACCTGCTGTTCTTCTGCAAAAACCGTTCCGGATTCGGCATGCAGTTCCGGCAGGGAGATCTGCGGACGCGGCGCTTTCCCGAACCACATTGCAAGACATGCCGTGCCGACTGCTGCTGCCGCTGCCGTTGTGTGCCAAAACCATCTGGATTCTGTTATCATATGCGTTTTCCTTTCTGATTTGCTCCGTTTTGTGCGGTTATGGTCATTATGCTGCATTTCTTTGCGCTTTATTCCAAAACAATAAAAAAAGAATGAAATTTTTCGAAAAGGGGTTAACAAGAATTCGATTTTGTGCTATAATATAGTTTGTATCATTGTTTGTCCATAAACCGACGGGAATGCTTGTGCACTCCCGCTTCCGAAAGGAGTTCTGATAACATGAATTCATCCAACCGCATCCGCAGACCATTCTCTGCGCCCGTTCAACGGGAAAAGAAACAGAAGAAAAAACGGCATCGGAAGCCGCTGGTGCTCCGGATCCTCGGCAGTATCGGTTCTGTCATCCTGACGACCTTCCTTTCGTTTTTCCTGCTGTTTGCCGTGACCGGTACGATCTGCGCGATCGCTGCAACGATCTATATTACAAACTATATGGAAACAACGACAACAGTCAGTATTTCCGAGATGACAACCAGCTATACGACCAATATCTATGAAACGGATCCGGACGGACAGCTTGTGCAGGTATACAGCGTTCAGAATGAATTGCAGCGCATCCCGATCACACTCGATCAGGTGCCGCAGCATGTGCGCGATGCCTTTGTATACGGCGAAGATGAGCGCTTTTATATCCACGAAGGTGTGGACTATAAGCGTACTGCTGCATCGTTTGCAAACATGGTGCTCCATTTCTGGAAGTCTGAGCAGGGCGGTTCGACCATCACCCAGCAGCTCGTCAAGAACCTTACCGGCGATAATGACCTCAGCCCGCTGCGTAAGATCCGTGAGATCCAGCGTGCAATGATGCTCGAAAAGAATTACTCCAAGGACGAGATCCTGGAAGCATATCTGAACTATATCGGCTTCGGCGGCGCTGCAAACGGCGTTCAGCTCGCCGCAAAGAAGTATTTCGGTAAGAATGTCTGGGAACTCAGCATTGCAGAAGGCGCATGTCTGGCTGCGATCCCGCAGAGCCCGGAGATCAATAACCCGTTTGCAGGCTATAACGAAAAAGCCTATAACGCCGTCACAGATACCTATTATTATACCGATAATTTCGTGAATACCGGTATGGAGCTCAACCGGAAGCGTATGGAATATATCCTGAAACATATGTATGAAAACGGCGCAATTACATTTGACGAATATCAGGAAGCGCTCAATGAGCACCTCGTTTTCACCAAGACCGATGAATATCTGCTTGCGCATCCGGAACTCCAGAAGATCGAGGATGACGGTACGATCTCGCTGATCGACGGCGAAGAAGAAAAGTCTACCACATGGACAGTTGATGAGGCACTGAACGAATTCGCAAACATGATGATCGAAGACAAGGGTATTTCCCGCGAACGTGCATTCAAGCTCATCAATTCCGGCGGTTACCAGATCTATACCACCGTTGACCGCGAAATGCAGGATTATATCGAGAATAAGTATTCCAAGCTCGATAATCTGCTTGCAGGTATGACCAATACCGGCGCAACCACATTCTATCGTGACCTTGACGGTGACGGTCAGTATACAGACGAAGAAAATATGACGCTGCAATCCGGCTTCACCGCGATCGACTATAAGGGCAGAGTGCTCTGCACAGTCGGCGGCATCGGCGAAAAAGTCGGCTCGCTCGGTACAAGCTACGCTTCCACCGAACCGCAGCAGCCGGGTTCCGCGATCAAGCCGGTCACCACTTACGGCTATGCGCTGGAGCATGACCTCATTTCATGGGGTACCAAAGTGCTGGACTATCCGCCGCTGAAAGTGCCGGATCCGAAGCATCCGGGTCAGGAAAAGCTCTGGCCGACAAACTATGCGGACTCCAATGATGTCACAAACTTCTCCAACCAGAAAATCAATATTTACTACGCACTGGAAAAATCCTACAACACCATTCCGGCTCTGATCTGTAAGACATACGGCAAAGAGAATATTTATAAGTTTGCAACCGAAACACTGGGTCTGAGCCTCAATGACGGCTACGACATCGACTATGCACCGCTTTCCGTTGGTGCGCTTGGTTACGGTGTTACCGTCAAGGATCTGGTCAATGCATATATGGTATACGGCAGCGGCGGCTATTTTGACGATGCACATATCATCAGCCGCATCGAAACAACAGACGGCGGCATCTACTATGATGCAGAGTCTGACGGCAGAAATGTCATCTCCGATGAAACCGCGTATGTTATGAATAAGCTGCTTCAGAATGTTGTTCAGAACGGTACCGGTACCGCTGCACAGATGATGAAGAACGGCAAAGCAATCCCGATTGCCGGTAAAACCGGTACAACATCTGACTGGTTTGACCTCATGTTCGTCGGTCTGAACCCGAAGTTTGTTTCCGGTGTCTGGATCGGTTATCCGGAAAACAAGGAGATCAAGAACCACTGGTCGATCAAGTCTGCACAGGTCTGGAAGAATATCATCGGCGAATGGATCATGGAGCATTACGGCGATGAAGACTTCCCGGAAGATTTCCCGGCATGCGATTCTGTCATTCAGGGTCAGGTCTGCCTCTCCACCGGTAAACTTGCAAACGGCAACTGCCCGAAGGGTTCTGTCGGTTACTGGAAATCCACCAACATTCCGTGGTGTGATAACCGTGAGCTTGGACTTGTCTACAATGTCATGGATGATGACTATTCTGAGGAATCTGAGGAAGAAGATGAATGATTCTGCTTCGCCGATTCAATATCGTATTTTAACAAAAAAATCATACCTGTATCTCACCGAGTTCTTTGCCGGCATGTCTGTCATGGCGGCGGAGCTCGGTGCGAGCAGATTATTAGCCCCTTATTTCAGTTCTTCGCAGATCGTCTGGACGATTATCATCGGTACCATCATGATCGCAATGGCACTCGGCAATGTCTGGGGCGGTCGTGCTGCCGATCGGGATCCGAATCCCGATAAGCTCTATGGCAGACTGCTGCTTGCGGCTGTCTGGATCGCAGCGATCCCGTTTCTGGGAAAATTTGTCATTATCGTGATCTCCGCGCTGCTTGTGGTGACCGTGAATACCAATTTTCTCATCTGGGCAGCGTTTCTTTCCTGCATGATCGTGTTTGTCTATCCGCTGTTTTTGCTCGGCACCGTTACGCCTTCGCTGGTGAAATTTGCCGTCGGCAGTCTCGATGACAGCGGCAAAACAGTCGGTACACTCGGCGCTGCCAATACCATCGGCAGTATCATCGGCACGTTTATCCCGACCTTTGTCTCGATTCCGGCAGTCGGAACCGCCGCGACATTTGTTATTTTTGCGGGCATCCTGCTGCTGCTCGGCATGGTATATTTCCTTTCCGAAAAGCGCGGCATCGCAAAAATGACCGTTTCGGCAGTTTTATTTGCGGTCGTATCGGTATTTGCGCTGTCCTTCGGATTTGCGTTCTGGGAGAAGGATCTTACCTGTGAGGACGAATCGGTTTATAATTATTTGCAGGTCAGGGAAGATGAACAGCGCGTGATCCTCTCTACAAATGTACTGTTCGGCGTGCAGTCGGTCTATATGAAAGACGATGCATGGACGGGCATGTATTACGATTATGCGATGGCTGCACCGCTGATGCTGGAAGAACCCGATGCACCGCATCAGATGCTCATTCTCGGAATGGGCACCGGTACTTATGCGACACAGTGCAGCCGCTATTTCGGGCAAATGCAGATCGAAGGCGTGGAGATTGATGAGAAGATCACCGGTCTTGCACATGATTATTTTGCACTCGATCCGCAGATCCCCGTCACAACGTATGACGGCAGAGCCTTTCTTGCAGGCTCCGAAAAACAATATGACATAATTATGATCGACGCCTATCAGGACATCACCATTCCGTTCCAGATGTCCTCTCAGGAGTTTTTTTCTATGGTGCGCTCGCATCTCAAGGAAAACGGTGTCATGGTCGTCAATATGAATATGATCTCGGAAGATCCGGACGGCATCAATGCATGGCTTCAGGATACGATCGCTTCTGTCTTTGACCATGTTTACACCGTGAATGTGGGGCGCTCGTCCAATCGGGAACTGTTTGCATCTCAGAATCCGGAAATTGCGCATCTGCTTGAAAAAAATACCGCTTCGGTGCGGGATGCCGATTTGCAGGAACTGATGGAGCGCGTGTCCGGTCAGATGCAGCCGTATCATGCAGGCAGCCGGATCCTGACCGATGACAAAGCACCGGTCGAGCTGCTCGGTATGCAGACAATTGATGATATGATCGAACAGGAACTGATCTATTATCGGGAACGGTTCCGCGAAGACGGGATCCGCGGACTCATTGAATGAATGGAGAGACAATATGTTTGAAATTTGCTGCCCGTGTCATTTCGGGCTGGAAAGCGTGCTGAAATTTGAATTGGTTCGGCTCGGTGCGGCGGATATTGCAGCCGCTGACGGCAGAGTATCCTTCCGCGGCGGCTGGGATGAAGTGGCTGCTGCAAATGTGGCGCTGACGGCTGCGGAGCGTGTTTTGATCGTGCTGGGCAGCTTTCCGGTCGGGGCACAGCAGGGAAAAACAGCGTTTGATCCGCTGTTTGACGGTGTCATGCAGCTTCCGCTGGAGGAATTCATCGGGGCAGATGATGCCTTCATTGTCAAGGGCAGTTCTCTGAATTCTGCGCTGCACAGTGTGCCGGCATGTCAGGCAATCGTCAAAAAGGCTGCCGTGAAGCGGCTGCAGCGTGCTTATCATACGCAAACATTGCCGGAAACAGGCGCACCGCATACCATCCAGTTCCAGATCCGCAATGATATGTGTACCGTCTATCTCGATACAACGGGTGTGCCGCTTTATAAGCGCGGCTGGCGGCAGAATGCCAATGCTGCACCGATTCGGGAGACATTGGCTGCCGGTATTCTGGATGTTTCGCATGTCCGTGCCGATACGCAGCTTTGTGATCCGTTTTGCGGCAGCGGTACGTTTCTGATCGAAGGTGCCCGCAGAGCACTCCGGATCGCACCGGGACTGCACCGCAGTTTTCTCTGTGAAAAATGGGATCAGATGCCGAAAGAAGCATTCCGGAAAGCACGGTCTGCCGCAACGGAACAGATCAACCGGGATGCAAAATTCCACGCCTTCGGATTTGACAGCGATCCGGAAGCGGTCGCACTGACCCTGCAAAATGCAAAAAAAGCCGGTGTTGCAGACCGCATCACCGTCATTCAGCGCGATATCAAAGATTTTGTGCCGGTTTCCGGTCAAAATATTGTCTGCAATCCGCCTTACGGAGAACGTATGCTGGATGTGGAGCAGGCGAGGAAATTGTATCATATTATGGGTACGAAATTTCCGGCAGATATCCCGTGCAGCATTATCTCGCCGGATAAGGAATTCGAAAAATGTTTCGGCAAAAAAGCACGAAAACGCCGGAAACTCTATAACGGCATGATGCAGTGTCAACTGTATCAGTATTGGAAATAAAAAACCAGAAAGGATGAAGAATATGCTTACGCCCAATTTGACTGTATCTCCGGAAGGACATCTTTGCATCGGCGGTGCGGATACCGTTCAGCTCGCAAAGACCCACGGTACACCGCTTTATGTGCTCGATGAGCAGATGATCCGGGAGAATTGCCGCGGCTTTGCCTCTGTGATCGCTGCGGAATACGGCGGCAGAGGATTGATCTGCTATGCCAGCAAGGCACTTTCCTGCAAGGAGCTTTACCGCATTGTGGATTCGGAAGGCTTTGGTGCAGATGTCATCTCCGGCGGCGAACTCTATACGGCGCTGCAAGCCGGCATGCCCGCTGAAAAGATCGTGATGCACGGCAACAGCAAGTCGGATACAGAGCTGCAAATGGCTGTGACCCACGGAGTCGGCAGGATCGTCGCAGACCATCTGCCGGAATTGGAACGCCTGAACCGGATCGCAGGTGCATCCGGCAAAAAGGTCAGGGTGATGCTGCGCGTGAAGCCCGGTGTCGATGCCCATACACATGATTTTGTCCGCACCGGTCAGATCGACAGCAAATTTGGTTTTGCGCTGGAGACAGGCGAGGCATTGGAAGCGGTCAAGGCTGCATCTGCATATCCGAATCTGGAACTTGTCGGTCTGCACTGCCATATCGGCTCGCAGATCTTTGAAACGGAGCCGTTTGCAGAGGCTGCCCGCGTCATGATCGCATTTATGCAGAAGGTGCGTGCGGAGCTGAATCTGACGCTGCCGGAGCTGAATCTCGGCGGCGGCCCCGGCATCAAGTATACCGAGCAGGATGATCCGAAGCCGTTCGGCGAGATCGTGCGCTCGATCCTTGCAGCCGTCAGAGAAGCCTGCGCTGCTGCTGCTTATCCGGAGCCGTTTATTTTGTTTGAGCCGGGTCGCTCGATCGTCGGCGGCGCGGGAATCACGCTTTATACCGTCATGGCGAAGAAGGTGATCCCGAATATCCGGACATATGTGCTGGTGGACGGCGGCATGTGCGATAATCCGCGTTATGCGCTTTATCACTCCGAATATGAGGCATTGCTCGCCAACAAAGCCGGTCAGCCGAGAAGCGAAACTGTCACGATCGGCGGAAAGTGCTGCGAAAGCGGCGACCTGATCGGCGAAAATATGCCGCTGCAGGCTGCGGAGCCGGGAGATATCGCTGCGGTGCTCGCAACCGGCGCGTATAACTATTCCATGGCTTCCAATTATAACCGCAACCCCCGCGCTGAGATCGTGATGGTGCGGGACGGTCAGGCGCGGACGATCGTGAAGCGCGAAACTTATGAGGATATTGTCCGAAACGATATCTGATTTCCGCAATCATGTCACTTCCTCTGTATGCCGTTTGGTATTCATCGGTGTGCAGAGGAAGTTTTTGTCAGGAGAATGGCTATGCATACTTTTCAGATCGGCGCGAATGATGCCGGACAGCGTGCGGATAAGTTTCTGGTGAAAGCATGCCCGCATCTGCCGAAATCGCTGCTCTATAAAACCTTTCGCAAAAAAGATATAAAATGCAACGGAAAACGCATCCCGGCTGAGACATTTTTGCAGGAAGGCGATGTGCTTACCGTTTATTTGCCCGATGATTGCTTTGCAGGCGCTCCGCCGAAAACAAAGCCTGCTGTCATGCTGCCGGAGCCGGATGTGTTCTATGAAGATGCGCAGATCGCCGTGCTGCGAAAGCCGGTGAATCTGCCGGTGCATGCGGATGACCGCGGTTCATCGGATACCCTGCAAGGACGTTTTTTGCAGTATCTTGCGAAGTCCGGCGCTTACCGTCCGGAAGCGGAACAGAGTTTTACGCCGGCTCTTTGCAACCGTCTTGACCGCAATACAGAAGGGTTTGTGATTGGTGCAAAGACTGCTTCCGCGCTCCGTACCGTGAATGAACTGATCCGGAACGGATGCGTGAAAAAACAGTATCTATGTATTGTTTGCGGCATGCCGCCGAAGAAGCATGATCTTGTGACTGCATATCATCTGCGGGAGCCGGGAAAAAAGGCGGTTATCTCGAATCTGCCGAAAAACGGATTCCGGGAGATCCGCACGGAATATGAAGTCTTGCAAAAACGAAACGATCTTGCGCTTTTACTTGTGACGCTTCATACCGGCAGAACGCATCAGATCCGTGCACAGATGGCTGCACTCGGCTGTCCGCTGCTTGGAGATGCAAAGTATGGCAATGCGGAAAAGAACCATCGGTATCATGTGCCGTATCAATTGCTGGCTGCTTGCCGGCTTTTGCTGGAAGGGAATCCGGATGTGCTGGAAGCGGCTGGAAAACAGTTTGCTTATGTGCCGGATTTCTGTGGAGAATATGGCTTTGATGTGCCGCAAGATCATACCAAATAATAGAATATGCAAAGCGCCGCAGCATCCGGGAAACCATCCGGAAACTGCGGCGCTTTCTTGCATTATGCTGCAAACAGGCGCTGTTTGAGCAGAGAAAGATCCGTGACATTGAGTTTGCCGTCTGCGTTCAGATCGGCAGCCTGCCAATTGGTCATGGCGGTATCAGCGCCGATCAGCCATTTTTGCAGCATGACTGCATCTGCAATGCTGCAAGTACCGTCGGCATTGCAATCACCGATGACCGCGCCTTCCGGAATGAACCGGAGATCATATTTGCCGGCGAGCGTTTCGGCATAGCTGCCGGGGGTTCCGGTGACTGCCTTGAGATTTGTCAGCGAATTGATGACACTTTTGCTGATCTCAGTCACATTTGCATCCGGAGCAAGCACGGCAGTTGCACGCGCATAACGGAAATCTGAGGGGAGTGCAGGGATGCTGCCGCTTTCGGCTGCGGAAAGATACAGCGTGGTGCCGTTTTCTGTCTGCATGAGCTTCCATGCGGCTGTGTCATCGCCGCCTTCAGCAAGCAGAATCGCCGGATCGTCCGTCAGGGGACGAAACGCAAATCGCATATATTCTGTTCCGTCAGATGCCGTTGCAGCCTGATGCGCCGTCACATAAGCATGCACAGGCGAGTTTTCCGGTGCAGCCACAATGACCGGAAGCTGGGCATACAAATCGCCGTCCAGCGTTTCGCCGAAATCATCCTCTCCGACATCTTCGATTTCGCAGTTGCTGCGCACGATCAGGATGGATTGTCCTGCATCCGCAAAAGCGCCGTAACCGATTTTTTGGAGCGATGCAGGCAGATCGACCGGCGATGTGAACCGGCAATTCAAAAATGCTTTTTTGCCGATCTCCAGCAAGCTCTCCGGAAATGCAGCGCTGCTCACCGACCCGCAGTTATAAAATGCAAAATCTGCGATGGTTTCCACGCCTTCCGGAATGCGGACTGCTTTCGGTACATTGCTGTACCAACTGGTGGTGTAAGAGGTTTTTTCGTTGATGGATACGGCAGAGATCAGCGTTTTCATGTCCTTTGAATAGAGCATGCCGTCCTGAAAAGCAAAATACGGATTCGCAGGGTCAATATGCAGATCCAGCACATCGCAGTTTGCAAATGCGATCGCACCGATCTCCGATACGGATGCGGGCAAATAGACATCGGTCAGGCGATCCATGCCGTAAAATGCGGATTGTCCGATCGTTTGCACCGAATCCGGGATCGTCACGGAAGTGATCGGCGTGGACAAAAAGGAATCTGCCGTCCGGAAAATGCTGTCACCGAGCGCTGTCACGGGTAAGCCGTCACATTCGGCAGGCACATCCACTTCCGTTTCAAAGCCGATGTATTCCCTGAGTTCAGCCGTCCCGGTGTCTGTGTGTTTGGTATACAGGAATGGGAAATGATAGGCAGTCATGGAATGTCCGCGCGGCGCTTTTCCGGAATAGCCGCAGTCCACGATATAATAATTGCCCTGAGAATCCTGCACAACATTATTGCGGTGACCGGAGCCTGCACCCGGTTCATTGGCGGCGTTGCGGGTGCGTGACCGGAAACCGAGCTTTCTGCACATATAATTGACGGTATCGGTGCTTGCCCAGCAGTCGCCGCCCTCTCCGGTCACAATCATCGAAACCATGTCGGAATGATAGGGCGAATAATCATAGCTGCATATGAAATCGCAGATACAGCTTAATTTTTCCTGATCTGTCATTTCTGCGTTGATGTGTGCATCCAGATAGGCATCTGCGGTTTGTTCTGCATAGAAATCTGCATAATCCTGCACATGGATCAAATACTGATACAGCGTGCCGTCCGCGTTGACATTGACCGTATAATCACCGGGATAATAGCGTTCACGGGTACCGACACCGATCACCACGGTTGTCATGGTTTTCGGCGTGACCACACCGGATGCATCCACCTGAATATAGCTGCTGCTTGTGGAATAGCGAATGTTCTGGTAATCGCCTTCCAGTGTGATCTGATAAGACTGCGGCATGGTATCGGGCATTGAAAGATATGACGCATAGTCTTCCGAGAGAAAATAAAGCGATGCTTCTCCTGCATATTCTGTTTCCGCGGCAGAGACAGTCTGCGGCATCCAGAGACTGCTGAGCAATACACTTGCGGCGATCCATGCGGATCGGGTCGGATGGAATCGTTTCATGAAATAACCCCCTTATACATAACAAAACGGAATGACGGATCCTGTATCTATTTTATCACAAAACGGAAAATCAGTCAACTATATATGAAAATATTGTGGAAAATGCATATGTATTTCTCGGCGTTTTGTCCATTCTGTCACCGGGATCTGTCTGATCTTGCGTAAAAACAGACAATCGTGCAAATAGAGTGACACACTTGACAAATCATGGGGAATATGCTATAATAAATCGAAAATGAAATTCGGTTTCAATTTTTGAAGGGAGTATGCGAAATGCAGAGAAAAGGCGGTTATCAGACCAAACAAAAAACGCAGATTCTCGCTTATTTGCAGGAGAATCGCGCAAAGCATATGACAGCGGCAGAACTGCTGCATCTGCTGACGGAAAACGGCACACCCATCGGTGCAGCAACGGTTTATCGGCAGCTTGAACGGCTCGAAGCGGACGGCTTGGTGCGGCGTTATGCACTGGATGACCGCGGAAGTGCCTGCTGGCAGTATGTCGATGAAAATCAGGACTGCTGCAGCCATTTTCATTTGAAATGCACCGTCTGCGGCACACTGTTTCATCTGGACTGCAATCATTTGCAGGAGATCGCTTCGCATGTGGAACATGACCACGGTTTCCGCATCGACCCTTCCCGCACGGTTTTTTACGGGATCTGTGAACAGTGCAGCAAGCAAACAGCACCGGATGCGCAGGATGCATCACGAAAGGATTGAACACGCATGAATCGGAACCATTTATTTGCAGTTATTGCGGCGGTTGTGACGGCGGCGATGCCCCTGACCGCCTGCGGAAACGGCAGCGCTGAAAAAAATGACCTTACCATTGTGACGACGGTCTATGCAACATATGATTTTGCAAAGCAATTGACCGGCGAATTTGACGGCACAACAGATTGCTGCATGCTGCTGACACCCGGCGGGGAAAGTCATTCTTATGAACCGTCACCGGCAGATGTGGCGAAGATCCAGAGCTGCGATTTGTTTGTGTATATCGGCGGCGCTTCCGAGCAATGGGCAGAAAAACTGATCGAAACATCCCGCAAGGACAAGCCGAATCTGCGCATGTTTGATTATGTGGATCTGCTGGATGAGGAACACAAAGAGGGCATGGAAGCAGAGGAAGAACCGGATCTTTCGCATGGCGATGATACGGAAACAGATGAGCATATCTGGACTGCTCCGCTGAATGCCGATCAGATGGCATTGGCGATCCATGACAAGCTGAATGAAATTGTGCCCGATGAGAAGGCGCATTGTGATGCTGCTTTCGACCGTCTCCATTCGGATTTGCTCGACCTTGATGCACAGGCGCAGGAGATCCGCGATTCTGCACAGAAAAACACGCTCGTTTTTGCCGATCGCTTCCCGTTCCGCTATCTGACGGATGCTTACGGCTGGGATTATTATGCCGCATTCGCCGGATGCAGCAGCGATACCGATGCATCGGCTGCAACGCTCTCTTTCCTGATCTCCAAGGTGAAAGAGGAACAGATCGGCACGGTGTTTTATCTGGAGAATTCTTCGCAGAAGATCTCTGATGCGGTTTGTGCTGCGACCGGTGCAGAGGCGGTCATGATGCATTCGCTGAATAATGTTTCCACAGAGGAATTCCAGTCAAATGTGCATTATCAGGATCTGATGCAGCAGAATCTGGATGCGATTCGGGAGGCGCTGAGCTGATGGCTTATATTACATGCGAAGACCTTACATTGCGCTATGATGCGCTGATCGTACAGGAGCATCTGTCATTTTCGGTGGAAAAAGGCGATTATCTTTGCATTGTCGGGGAGAACGGTTCCGGCAAAAGTACGCTGATGAAATGCTTGCTTGGTCTGAAACAGGCGGATGCCGGCACGCTGCGCTTCGGGGACGGTCTGAAACGAAATGAGATCGGTTATCTGCCGCAGCAAAGCCAGATCCAGCGGAGTTTTCCGGCATCGGTGCGGGAAGTGGTGCTTTCAGGCTGCCTGAACAGCCGCATGATCCATCCGTTTTATACAAAAGCGGATAAGGCGCGGGCGCAGGAGCAAATGGAGTGTCTCAATATTGTCCCGCTTGCCGATCGCTGTTATCGGGAGCTTTCGGGCGGTCAGCAGCAGAGAGTGCTGCTTGCAAGAGCACTCTGCGCAACCAAAAAACTGCTTCTGCTCGATGAACCGCTGACCGGTCTGGATCCGCTGGTTGCAACCGAGCTTTACAGCATTCTGGAGCATATCCATGATGCGCACGGCATTACCATTATTATGGTCACACACGATGTGGAATGTGCGGTACGGCATGCGAAAACCATTTTGCATATCGGAAAACAGCAGAGCTTTTTCGGAAGCTGTGCCGATTATGAGAAAAGTGCCATCGGACAGCGTTTTCTCGGTGAAGCGGCGGCACCGGAACAGTGTGCAAACTGTCATCCGGAACACCATACGGAGAAAGAGGGGGGGCATTCGCATGCATGATCTGCAAGCCATTCTGACCCCTGAGTATCTGTCGGTGATCTTGCTGCCTGCGCTGATCGCCGGTGTTGCGGTCAGTCTCTGTGCAAGTCTGCTGGGGGTCAGTCTCGTGCTGAAGCGCTGCTCTATGATCGGGGACGGTCTGTCTCATGTCGGTTACGGCACACTCTGTATCGCAATCGCAATGGGTTGGGCACCGATGCAAGTGACAGTGCCGGTCGTGATCGCAGCGGCATATATTCTGCTGCGGCTCTCCGAAAACAGCAGACTCGGCGGCGATACAGCCATTGCACTGTTTTCTACGTCCGCGCTGGCACTGGGCATCCTTGCTTCATCCAAGGCAAATCTCACAACGGATGTCAGCCATTATATGTTCGGCAGCATTCTTGCCATGACGCGCGGAGATGTCATTTTTAGTGTGATTCTCAGCATCTGCGTGATTTTGGTCTATATCTTGTTTTATGATAAGATCTTTGCCGTGACGTTTGATGAAAATTTTGCGCGTGCGACCGGTCTGAATGTACGATTCTATAATCTCCTGATCGCCATTCTTACGGCTGTGACGGTCGTGCTGGGAATGATGATGATGGGTGCGCTGCTGATCTCCAGTCTGATGATCTTCCCCGCAGTGACGGCGATGCGGCTGTGCAAACGCTTCCGCGCCGTTGTGCTGACGGCTGTTCTGATCTCTGTTTGCTGTTTTCTGGCGGGATTGTTCCTTTCCCTCTGGATTGATACGGCAGTCGGCGCAAGCGTCATCATCATGAATCTGATCGTTTTTATCATATCTTCTATTATTTCCGGCATTCGGAAACGGAAAATGCCCGCTGCATAAGTACTGCGCTTATATAGAAGTTTTTCGCCATAGCGTTTCTATTGACAATGCAGATATATCATGCTAAAATTGTTTCTAACGTAAATCAGAATTTATCATAGTATGATTTCAGCTTTATGATCTTGATTATATGTCCGAATGTTTATTTTAACTGGGCGCGGGGCGC
>DMBA01000191.1:0-2333 GCA_003446315.1 Ruminococcus sp.
GGCAGAAGCATATGCGGCATCCTCCGGCAAAACCTTTATTCCGCTGGACAGCACCGCTGTCACAACGACAACGACAGCCGCAGTCACTACGACAACACTGACAACAACGACGACGACAACAACCGCCGTCACGACGACCGAACCCGCAAAGCAGGAGCCGTTCCGCTACGGTCTCGATGAATGGGGCTTCATCAATGACCGCGATCTGCTCGGCGTCCGCGACGGCAAAAAATACTCCTATTATCTGAGCGATGAAGATTACAATACCATGATGTCCATGCTGAGCGATACGGAAAAGGAACAGATCCGCAAGCGGATGGAAAGCCCGGTCTACGGCTATTGCTACGGCATGAGCGTTAGCTCGATCCTCGGCTACTACGGCGCATTCAGGCCGTCCGACCTTGTCAGCAGCACAAGTCACCTCGCGGAGATCGACAAGGACAACATTTCGGACGCTGTCCGTTCGGCAGTCAATTACTATCAGCTCATGCAGTACACAAAGGCGATCGCGCAGGTGACCCGCGCGACCGAAGGCGCTGCGGATGAGAAAAAGCTGAAGCCGCTGATCGAAGCGCTGGATGCCGGCAAGCCCGCCGTGCTCGGATATGTCTATCAGGGACAGGGTGACAACAAGATCGGCCATGCGGTCGTTGCATACGATATCAGCCACGAAGCCGGCAGCATCCCGATCAGCAATACGGAAAACTTTATCTTTGATGTCTGCATCCGGATCTATGACAATCAGGCGCCGTCCTATCAGAGCCATTCACAGGATCTGTATATCAATACGAACAAGTGGCTCTGGTGCATTCCGATGACCGACAATCCGTCGGAATACAGCAAGCTCGCAGTCATGAATCACTCTGCGCACCACAGCGGTTCGGTCACGCTGGTGCTGACTGAGCCGGAAATCATGAACTGCTGCGGACTGTTCGGCGGCAAAAAACCGGACAGTGACGATCCGAATTTCAAATATGACCGCGCCTGCGTCCGGTATGTGCCGCTGAACGGCCTTTCCAATCACGGCGCACTGGAAAAATCGCCGGACGGCACGCTGAATGCAGCGGCCGGAATCGGAAATATCCGGTTTTCTGCGGATATGAATGCAGATGAAACAATCGACGAACGGCTTGCCTATATCGACAGCGATGTCGGATTCTATCTGACGCCGGGCACTGCACAGGCAATGTCCATGTCAATGGAATATGAGCATTATCTGATGAGCGCAAAGGCGGATCAGTCGGAAAAGATGCTGTTCACGCCGGATGCGGAGATCGAATGCAAAAATACAAGCGGCGCCTATGAAATGGAAATGGTCATTGACCGGGAAGCCCGCGCCGTCGACTGGCACAAGATCACGGTCAGCGGCAGAAACGGCGGCAATCTGAAAATGCAGCTGGAACAGGGCGGCAAGGGCATCATCCTTTCGGGCGACAACCTGAAAAATGTGGCCGTTCGTGCGAATACCTATGATAACGAAGCAAAGCGGACATTCACGGCAGATTACGGTTCTGTCCGTATTTATGAGATCGACGAAAAGACGGTCGGCATTGCGGCAGATACCGACGGCGACGGCGTTTATGAGACTGAGATTCCCGCAGATACAGAGCGTCAGAAGGGCGATGCAGACGGAGACGGCAAGGTCACGAACAAGGATGCGCAGATGGTGCTTGTCGCGTATACCGACAGCCTCGGCAGCGGCGTTGTCGATCTGCCGGAGGCGGCATTCAATGCGGCAGATGTGGACGGCGACGGCAAGGTCGGCGCAGGCGATGCGCAGTATATCCTGATTTACTACACGGAGAACACGATCGCCGGAAATCCGAAAACATGGGAAGATCTGCTCGGACAGTAAGAGAAAAAGAGGTGCTATTATGAAACATCGTTTGACAGCACTTGCAGCGGCGGCTGCGGTCGCATTCGGTTTCAGCGGGGACTTGCTCCCCGCGCTGAATGCGGCGGAATATACGGTTTTTGCGGCGGAGACTGTCGATTCCGGCACCTGCGGCGAGAATCTCACATGGACGCTCGATGATGCGGGAACACTGACGATCTCCGGCACGGGGGAGATGACGAACTGGAGAAGCAGCAATTCTATGCCGTGGTATGACAAGCGGGAAAGCATCAAAAATATCGTGATCAAAGACGGCGTTACTGGTATCGGGGATTATGCTTTTAATGATAATTATCTGATATCTGTTACGATCCCGGACAGTGTCACCAGCATTGGAAAAAATGCCTTTAAATACTGCACCAGAATGTCCTCTATTACAATTCCGGACAGTGTCACGATTATCGGAAACAGTGTGTTTTCCGGCTGCACCGGACTGACA
>DMBA01000191.1:2445-5896 GCA_003446315.1 Ruminococcus sp.
GGCTGCACCGGACTGACAGAAATCACGATTCCGGACGGTATCACGAGTATCGGAACCACGATGTTTTACGAGTGCACATCCTTGACTTCGATAACAATTCCGGATAGCGTCACTAAAATTGAATATAGTGCGTTTCATGGCTGTTCCAGTCTAGCAGTCATTAAAATCCCGTCCAATGTAACTGAGATCGGAAACTATGCATTTTGCCTTTGCGGTCTGAGGAATGTCAGTATTCCAGATGGTGTTATCAGCATAGGAGAATATGCATTTCAGCAGTGCAGCAGTCTGCAAACAGTTTCGATTTCTAAAAGCGTTTCAAATATTCCCACCAATGCATTTTATAATTGCAATAATTTACAGGCAATTTCTGTTGATGAAGAAAACAGTTCGTTATGCTCTGTAAATGGTGTTTTGTTTAACAAAAATCAGACTGAGTTGATTTGTTTCCCGAATAGCCACTCGGATACGGAATATGTCATACCGGATTCTGTGTTGTATATTGATCAGGCGTTTTGCGGATGCGACAAATTAACAAGTGTTTCTATCCCTGACGGCATTGATTCTATTGGATTTCTTGCATTTTGTGATTGCAATCATCTCAGCAGTATCATTTTGCCGTCTGGTCTGAAGAAAATTGGTGAACGCGCATTTGCAGGATGTTACAGTTTGAAAAGTATTACATTGCCTGATTCGCTTATAAGTATCGGAGAAAAAGCATTTTCCGGATGTCCGTTTACAAGTATTACGCTTCCGAAAACCGTGACAAACATTGGTATATGGGCTTTCAATAAGTGTGAAAAAATGGAAAATATAACAATTCTGAATCCGGAATGTTCGATCTGGGATGATGCAGATACAATTCCCAAAACCGCCGCGATTCACGGCTATCCCGGCTCGACCGCGCAGGCATATGCGGAGAAATACAGCCGGAGATTTGCGGGGATCGAAGAAGAAGCGCCGGAGATCATTGCCTCCGGTTCCCGCAGCAATCTTTCGTGGACACTCGACAGCGCCGGCACGCTGACGCTCTCCGGCTCCGGCAGTATGCCGATCATCTATACAGATTGGAGAGATCACAAGGATGAGATCAGAAAGGCTGTCGTTTCGGACGGCTTCACAGACCTTGTGGAGAATGCGTTTTCCGGCTGTACCAATCTGACGCAGATTCAGCTGCCGGACAGTCTGAAAACCATTCACCGCAATGCCTTTACCGGCACGGCATGGCTCGAAGCAAAGCGGGCGGAGAATCCGCTCGTGACCGTCGGCGGCATTCTGGTTGACGGTGCAGCGGCTTCCGGCGCGGTTGTGATTCCGGAATCCGTCAGCAGCATCGCGGAATATGCATTTTCCGGCAATGCCGCGATGACCTCCGTCACCCTGCCGGAGACCGTGACCGCCGTAAGCTACAATGCATTCAACGGATGCACTGCACTGAAAACGCTGGATATTCCGGCTTCGCTGACATCCTTTGATGCGGCCGCCGTTTCCGGCTGCACCGCGCTGTCTGCGGTCAATGTCAGTGCGGACAATGAAAAGCTCATGAGCGAGGACGGCATCCTCTATAATAAAACGAAAACCACGCTGATGCTGTTTCCGCCGGATAAGGCGGAGCCGTATACATTCCCCGATTCGGTCAGAAATGTTTCCTCAAATGCATTTGCAGAAAATCAGCATCTGACGGAGATCACGGTTCCGGCGGGCGTGAAGCTGAACGGAAGCTATATTTTCAGAAACTGCAAAAATCTGACAAAGGCCGTTCTTCCGGACGATCTGACAGATTTGCAGAGCGGACTGTTCAGCGGCTGCTCTGCGCTGACATCGGTCAATATTCCTGCGGGCGTGACGCAGATCTTATGGGGGCCGTTCGACGGCTGCACATCGCTTGCAGAGCTGACGGTTCCGAAAACCGTAACCGTGCTCGGCACCTTCTGGAACTGCTGCGCACCGGATGCCCGCATCACGATCCTGAACAAAAACTGTGATCTGAGCGGATTTCAGGTTCAGCAGGGCGTCACGCTGGGCGGCTATCCCTACTCAACAGCCTATGATTTTGCAAATGCGAACGGGATCACATTTGAAGCGCTGGCCTCCGATCTGCCGGAGAATGTCATTGATACCGGCACCTGCGGCGAGAACCTGACATGGACGCTCTATACAGACGGAAAGCTGGAGATCAGCGGAACCGGCTGGATGGAGGATTATGACAACCGCTACTCCTATTCGCCGGATCCGAAAAAGGCGCCGTGGTATGCGCGGCGGGATCACATTACATCGGTTTCCCTGCCGAACGGCCTGACCGGGATCGGCTGCGGCGCATTTGCGGAATGTGCCAATCTGGAAAGCGTGCAGATTCCGTCCTCGATGCGTGAAATCAGAACGGATGCATTTGCAGGCTGCACTGCACTGACCGCCGTCAAGCTGCCGGATTCGGTCGGCACCATAAGCGAAGGCGCCTTCCGCGGCTGCACATCGCTGAAATCCGTCACACTTCCGAAGGGGCTCTATGAGCTGGGACGGTATGCGTTTGCAGAATGCGAATCCCTGACATCGGTCAAGATTCCGGGAGGGCTGGAGAATCTGTATGATTCGGTGTTTACCGGCTGCACATCTCTTTCAAAATTCACCGTCGATACAGAGAACCGTTCTTATGTTGCAGTCGGCGGCGTGCTGTTCTCAAAGGCAATGGATATGCTGTATTATTATCCGCCTGCAAAGTCCGGAACGGCCTATCAGGTTCCGAAAACCGTCCGTATCATCAGAGAGCAGGCATTTGCATACTGTGAAAATCTGACAGAGATTCAGCTCCCGGATATTCTGGACTGGCTCGGTGACGGCGCATTTCTCGGATGCAGCGGTCTGGAAACCGCAGAGCTGCCGGATTCCCTGACAGAGTACATCGGAGCCGGTATTTTTGAAGGCTGCACAGCCCTGACAGAAGTCAGACTGCCTGCGGTGATCGCAGCGATCCCGGAAAATATGTTCGCGGACTGCGTCAGCCTGACAGCGATGGATCTTCCGGAGTCTGTGACTGCGGTCGGCAGATGCGCTTTTTCCGGCTGTGCAAGTCTGGAAACCGTCACCTTCCGGAATCCTGCGTTTGACTTCGGGAAATTCCGTGAAGCGATCGAATCCTACAACGGCAATACCAATCAGTTTGCTGTCAGCGGATATACCGGATCGACGGCAGAAGCATATGCGGCATCCTCCGGCAGAACCTTTATTCCGCTGGACAGCCCCGCTGTCACAACGACAACGACAGCCGCAGTCACAACGACGACGACAACGACAACAACCGCCGTCACTACGACAACACTGACAACAGCGGCGACGACAACAACCGCCGTCACGACGACCGAACCCGCAAAGCAGGAGCCGTTCCGCTACGGTCTCGATGAATGGGGCTTCATCAATGACCGCGATCTGCTCGGCGTCCGCGACGGCAAAAAATACT
>DMBA01000207.1 GCA_003446315.1 Ruminococcus sp.
TCGGCTATGACCTCATGGACCGCAAACGAAATGTTCTGATCCGCGAACTCATGCAGCTCGTGGAACGGGCGAAGGAACTGCGCGGTTCCATCGAGGAAACATATCAGACCGCTTATGCACAGCTTCAGGAAGCAAATATCACGCTCGGCGTGGTGGAACGCTTCGCAAATTCTGTGCCCGTCGATGATTCCGTGCAGATCAGTACACGAACGGTCATGGGCGTTGAGATCCCCATGATTACCCATGAGGACACGATCGGTGCACAGATCCCATATGGCTTTCTGGATACAAATGCACAGCTCGATGAAGCCTATGCTGCGTTTTGCAAAGTGCGGAATATGACGCTGATGCTCGCAGAAGTCGATAACGGTGTGTTCCGGCTCGCAACTGCCATCCAGGCAACCCAGCGGCGTGCAAATGCTTTGAAAAATGTGCTCATCCCGCGCTATACGGAGATCATCCGCACCATTTCAGATGCTTTGGAAGATAAAGAGCGTGAGGAATTTACACGCATGAAGATCATCAAGGCGACAAAGAAGTAATACTATATATAGAACGATTCTACAAGAATACTTCTATGAACCGTAATACGATGAAATGCAGGAGAAGAGGAGCAAACAAATGAAAACTTGCCGGTTTTGCGCTACAGCAATGGCAGACAATGCCGCAACTTGTCCGAACTGCGGTCTCAGTCAGTATGACGGCGGAATGCAGTCTCCCGGTACACCCGGACAGTTTACTGCACCTCCGCAGCAGCCGAATCCGGTGGAACGTCAAGTGATGCGGACTTATAGACAGGTATCCATCGCCGGAAGACTCATCGGAATTCTGGTGCTGATCGTTTTTGCAGCGTTTGCAGTCTTTGCGATCAAGTTCATTCCGCCGATTCTGAAGGACATGAAAGAACACGATGCTTCCATGCAGCAGAAAAAAGAGGAATTTGAAAAGCGCAGACAGGAAAACGATTCGTTGCCGTCCTTTGATTTCGGGGATATTGATGTATCCGGCAGTTTTCAGACGCTGGATTCTGATGCGTTTTATGAGGTTGTGGATACTGCGGAATACCAGGATTCACTCGGCACGACATATCTGGTGCGCAAGGTGCTTGCAAAACAGGATGCGCCGATCATCAGTACGGCGGTATTCGGGGACGGATCAGAAACGATGAAAGCGTCCGACAGAATTGTCCTGACGGAAGGCGAGTATAACTATTTCCGGTATGTGCTTCCGGATAATATCCCCGCTGATGCTGAGCCGGTGTTTGAGGATTACCGTGCCGCCGATATGGGTTCCGGTGCAAAGGACGCTGTGGAACTGCTGAGCTGGAAGCAGGAAGATTACACACTGCTTTTGAATGTGCGGCAGAATGCAGAACCGATCGGGCGCAATTCGCGGTTTAAGCTGCTCTTTTATAAGGAAGGCAAGCTCGTTTCTGAACAGACCGGTGCATTCCTGATGAATACGGACAGTCTGAAAGGGACGGGCAGTCAGGCGGAGATCAGCTTGATGACATTCGGCACGGATTATGACGATATTGCATTTTTCTATGAACCGTAAACAAGAGCCGGTCAATGCGCCGGCTCTTTATAATAATAAGAGGGGGCATGAACGATGAGCAGACTTGTAACTGCTGCTGCCGTACAGATGGCTTGCAGCCCGGATCCGCAGGAGAGTCTTGCAAAAGCGGAAAAGGCGATCCGCAAAGCAGCCGCTGACGGTGCGCAGATCATTTTGCTGCCGGAACTGTTCGAACGGCAGTATTTTTGTCAGGAACGGCGCTATGAATATTACGCTTTTGCGCAGAAAACAGAGGATAATCCCGCTGTGCGCCGCTGCATGGAACTGGCAAAAGAACTGGAAGTCGTGCTGCCGGTCAGCTTCTATGAGCGCGACGGAAACCGCCTGTTCAACTCCGCTGCCGTGATCGACGCGGACGGCAGTTTACTCGGTGTATACCGCAAGACCCATATCCCCGATGACCATTACTATCAGGAAAAATTCTATTTTACGCCCGGAAATACCGGCTTCAAAACATGGAAAACACGCTATGCCGTGATCGGCGTGGGCATCTGCTGGGATCAGTGGTTCCCGGAGACTGCCCGCTGTATGGCGCTCGAAGGCGCGGAACTGCTCTTTTATCCCACCGCGATCGGGGCAGAACCGATCCTTGAAACGGACAGCGAACCGCATTGGCGTACCTGTATGCAGGGGCATGCCGCCTGCAATATGACACCCGTCATCGCCGCAAACCGCATCGGGCTGGAACAGGTCACGCCCTGCGCCGAAAACGGTATGCAGGAATCTGCGCTGCGCTTCTATGGCTCCTCGTTCCTCACTGATGAAACAGGCGCTCTCGCTGTGCAGGCTTCCCGCGATACCGAACAGATTTTGCTCCATACCTATAATTTGGACGATATTGCACAGGCGAAACTTGATTGGGGATTGTTCCGCGATCGCCGCCCGCATTGCTACGGCGCGATCACAGCAGACTGATTGGGCAGAATTAACAAATATCTCAAAAGAGTATGTCCGGAATTTCGTGATGGAATTCCGGACTTTTGCTTGCAGTTTCGTGAAAAATATGGTATAATAGTAAGGCACTTCGCACGGACAGATGCAGCCGCACGGTTTGGCAGATTTGCCATTGCGGTGACGCCTTGCATCGTCCGGAGGTCACAAACCAAATCTATTTATTTATCAGGAGGAATCCAAAATGGGCGTTGTATCTATGAAACAGCTCCTCGAAGCCGGCGTGCACTTCGGTCATCAGACCAGACGCTGGAACCCGAAAATGGCTCCGTACATCTTCACGGAGCGTAACGGCATCTACATCATTGACCTGCAGAAGACCGTTCGTAAGCTCGAAGAAGCATATAACTTCGTGCGCGAACTCTCCGCAGAAGGCAAGTCCGTTCTCTTTGTCGGTACAAAGAAGCAGGCTGCTGATTCCATCCGCGATGAAGCACAGCGCAGCGGTTCTTACTATGTAAACGCGCGTTGGCTCGGCGGTATGATGACCAACTACAAGACCATCCAGCAGCGTATTAAGCGTCTGGAGCAGCTCCACGCTATGGAAGCTGACGGCACTTTCGCTCTGCTCCCCAAGAAGGAAGTTGCAAAGCTCTCCCTCGAAATCGAAAAGCTCGAAAAGTTCCTTGGCGGTATCAAGGGCATGAAGGAGCTGCCGGGTGCACTCTTTATCGTTGACCCGCGCAAGGAAAAGATCGCTGTTGCAGAAGCAAAGAAGCTCTGCATCCCGATCGTTGCAATTGTTGATACAAACTGCGATCCGGATGACGTTGACTATGTCATTCCGGGTAACGATGACGCAATCCGCGCAGTCAAGCTGATCGCCGGTACCATTGCAAATGCTGTCATCGAAGGCAGACAGGGCGCTGATGCACAGGCTGCTGAAGAAGCTGCTGCTGCTGAAGAAGCTGCCGCTGAATAATTTCACAGGAGGAAACCGAATATGGCAAACTTTACCGCAAAAGACGTCAATGATCTCCGTAAGTCTACAGGCGTTGGTCTGATGGACTGCAAGAAGGCTCTGACCGAAGCAGACGGCGATGTTGAAAAGGCAATCGTCATTCTCCGTGAAAAGGGTCTGGCAAATCAGGCAAAGAAGGCTGACAGAATCGCTGCTGAAGGCGCTGTTATCGCTGTCACCAATGCAGATCACTCTGCTGCTGCGATCGTCGAAGTCAACTCCGAAACAGACTTCGTTGCACAGAACGACGAGTTCGTTGCATTCTGTGAGGGTCTGGCTCAGACCGTTCTGGCTGAGAATCCGGCTGACCTCGATGCACTGAATAAAACAAAGTTCGCAGGCAAGGATATGACCGTTGAGGAAGCACTCCAGGAGATCTTCCTGAAGTTCCGCGAGAACCTCAAGATCCGCCGCTTCGCTCGTCTGGAAGGCGTTGTAAAAGAGTACGTCCACTTCAATAAGAAGGAAGGCGTTATCGTTGCTGCACAGACCGATGCAGGTGCAACTGACGCTGTTCTGGATTGCCTCAATGACGTTGCACTCCAGGCTGACGCTATGAAGGCTACTTACCTCACCAAGGAAGAAGTTCCGGCTGAGACCATCGAGCAGGAAAAGAAGATCGTTATGGCTCAGATGGCTGAGGATCCCAAGATGGCAAATAAGCCTGAGCAGGTGCTTGCGAAGATCGCTGAGGGTAAGCTCGGTGTTTACTACAAGGAAAACTGCCTGCTCGCTCAGGAGTTCGTAAAGGGCGACGGCGAAACCATCGAGCAGTATGTTGCTGCTTGCGGCAAGAAGGTCGGTGCTCCGATCCAGATCAAGAGCTTCGTTCGCTTCATCTGCGGCGAGGGCATTGAGAAGCGTGTGGACGATTTCGCCGGTGAGATCGCAAGCATGCTCAAATAAGTCATTTTGTGTCCAGTGTGTGTCTGTCGGTTCTGTCCGGCAGACACACTTTTTTATGCAAACCGTTTTTCAAAATTGTGCGATTCTGACAGAAAAGCATAGCACTATATTGCTAAATTACCGTTATTTAAGCAATATAATACCATTTTCAAGGAAAGAATGTGTGATTGGTCATAAAGAGGTGACAAAAAGTCATTGCTTTTTCTTTCAGATTCAGTTAAGATATAGATGGTATCATGTGAATGTGAGTGAAGAAGGGGACACTCACCTCACGATGCAGCAGTTCGGCTGCATGAACACCAAAACAACTTTTGGAGGAGTATGAACATGAAAAAAATGAAAATTGCTTCCGCGCTGATGGCAATGACAATGTCTGTCATGAGCATGGGAATTGCTGCAAGTGCAGCAAGTAATGTAAACGTGGCGATCGGTGAAGATACTGTTGAAGCAGGCGGCAACTTCAGCGTTGATGTTGATTTGTCTTCCCTTCCGTCTACCGGTCTCAGCTCTATTGATTTTGCTATCTCTTATGATAACTCCGTCATTAAGCCGGAGAAGGTTACACTCGGCACTGCCGGCAATACCGGTGCTGCTGCTGCTGAAGGCGATCTCGGTTCGACACTGTTCGATACCTACATCACCGATGACCAGATCCATATCGTTTGGGCTACCGGTCTGACCGATTCCCAGTATTGGGTCAAGAACGGCACCTTCCTGACCATCACCGGTAAGGCTGTCGGTAAAGCAGGCGACAAGACCGCGCTCAAGGGCGTTGCTGTTGATCGTGCTGCATATCCGGGCGGCGGCGCAAATGCTGATATCATCTTCTCTGCTGTCGGCGAAGGCTCTGCTACCACTGACTACGCTGCTTCCTTCACAAATGGTTCTGTTACCATTAAGAAGGATGAAGTGCTCAACATGAAGTGGGGCGACGTTGATGAAAGCGGTTCCGTTGACGTTAGTGACGCTGTTCTGCTCGCTCGCTTCATCGCTGAAGACAGCACCGCTATCATCTCCAACCAGGGTCTGCTCAACGCTGACGTTACCCACGACGGTACCCAGAAGAGCGATGACGTTACCAAGATCCTGAAGTTCATCGCTATGATGATTACCGAAGATGATCTTGCAAAGAGCTAATTTCTGAATTGAATTGCATTCGAAACTTGAAAACCGCACTGCTATGATTGGCAGTGCGGTTTTTTTGTGATTTTTTCAGCCCGAAATGCGGAAAACTATTGCATCTTTCTGAAAAATGTGTTATAATACTGGTATGTGCCCGCAAAACGCGGAATAAACCGGAAAGGATTGAAAAAAATGTTTAATGACCTCATTGATACAATCGGCTATGTCGCACAGTGTGATCCCGAAGTCGGCAGCGCTATGCAGAAAGAACTCGCTCGTCAGAGAAGAAATCTGGAGCTGATTGCCAGTGAAAACATCGTTTCGCCTGCTGTTATGGCAGCAATGGGCTCCGTGCTCACCAACAAGTATGCTGAGGGCTATCCCGGAAAGCGCTATTACGGCGGCTGTGAAGCGGTTGATATTGTTGAGGAGATCGCAATTGAACGCGCAAAGAAACTGTTCGGCGCAGGCTATGCGAACGTTCAGGCGCACTCCGGTGCACAGGCAAATACCGCTGTCTATTTCGCTCTGCTCCAGCCGGGCGATACCGTGCTCGGCATGAGCCTTGCCCACGGCGGTCACCTGACACACGGTTCTCCGGTCAACCTGTCCGGAAAATACTTCAACTTCGTTTCTTATGGTCTCGGCGATGACGAAACACTCGATTATGATGCTGTTGAAAAGCTCACAAAAGAGCATCACCCGAAGCTGATCGTTGCCGGCGCTTCCGCTTATCCGCGTGCAATTGATTTCGCGCGTCTCGCTGAAATCGCACATTCCAACGGCGCAATGCTCATGGTTGATATGGCACATATTGCCGGTCTGGTCGCAGCAGGTCTGCATCAGTCTCCTGTCGGCTATGCGGATGTCGTTACCACGACAACACATAAAACACTCCGCGGCCCGCGCGGCGGCTTGATCCTTACAAATGATGAGGAGCTTGCTAAGAAAATCAATAAGGCGATCTTCCCCGGCATCCAGGGCGGCCCGCTGATGCATGTCATCGCAGGCAAGGCTGTTTGCTTCGGTGAGGCGCTCAAGCCCGAATTTAAGGCTTATGCAAAGCAGATCGTCGATAACGCACAGGCTCTTGCAAAGGGTCTGCTCGACAGAGGCTTCGATCTCGTTTCCGGCGGCACCGA
>DMBA01000190.1 GCA_003446315.1 Ruminococcus sp.
CAGAATATACGCTTTTTTCATCTTGTACCTTTCTTTCATATCCGGCGCACCTCATGAGAAGCGGATGTGCTAATTGAGAATGAGAATCTCATCTATGGTAACATTCAGCATGTTTGCCAGAATTACCATGTTGTCGATCGAGGGCATTGCATCCCCGCGCATCCATTTGAAGATCGCCTGCGGCGTATTGAAGCCGAATCCGGCTTGTACATCGGTCACTCTTAACCCGTTGGTTTTCATCAGCGCTTTGATATTGGCACCGGTTGCCGCAAGATTGATCGTCGGTACGGCAGAAGACATAAAAAAACACCACCTTTCTGATTGCATACAAAAAACCGCCTGTGCGCATCCTTCCTGCACACAAGCGGCTTTGTTCGATCAGATGATGGCTCACAATGAAACGCAATCTATGCCCGCCCTTGAAGGACAGATGAACAAATACCTGTATAATTTGTGTGCAGCACAACGGCACTTTCTTCCCGCTGGAGGAAAAAGCTATGATGCCGGTGTTCATAAAGATACAGGTTCTGTGCATTGTTCATGATCGCTTTCATTGTTTTCACCCTTTCATGCATTGATATTCGCTGCGCGGGATCCATTTTCCCGTGCGTTGTGCTTATTATAACACACCCGTTTGGAAATGTCAAGTATACCGGTGGTATATCTTCCGGTCATCTGCGTGAAATGCTTTTTTGCGATCCGGCGGGCTTCCTTGCTTTTCTGCGTCTGTTATGATATAATACAAGCAGATATCAACGAACGCAGATTCTGACAGGAATCGGAAACGGAGAACATACAACATGAACGTGATACAAATATTGATCGCCGCCGAAACGGAATATCATTATGTCTATAAACAGCCGTTCCATTATCAATGGCAGTGGGTCATTCCGGCTTTGGTGCTGCTGGGTCTTGCCTATTATATCTTTACACGCTGGCGCAGTCTGTACCGGTTCAAGCTGCAATGCACCGTCGAGGTGCCGGCTGTAATCACTGCCTTGCGCAAAAGCAGGTCTGTCGATGGCACGTTCGGCGGGCGCGGGACGCATTATAATGCGGATTATCGTTATGAATATGAAGGGCGGGTATATGAAAGCCGTACCTTCGTTTACGGTCAAAAGCAGTTTCATACACCGAAAATCGGCGATGTAACGATGATTCGCATCGACCCCTATGCGCCGGAAAATCTCTTTGATCCGTTTGCAGAGAGCGCCTTGCAGTTTTACTTGCGCACAAGCATCTTCATGGCAGCCGCTGCCGCAATGCTGCTGTTCGAGCCGATGTTTACGCAGCTCTTTTGACCGTGCGGCTGTCCCTCCTGCCTGTGACCGTCCTTTCCTGTGTGCAATGCTGTCATGATTCCAATTATCATCAATTTTGCGGGGTGTGCCATGAAAAAAATACTGATTGCCGAAGACGATAAGGAGATCAACCGCCTGATCTGCGAATATCTGTCATCTCAGGACTATGAAACATGCGCTGCGCTGAACGGTCTGGATGCGGTGCGCATTGTCCGGGAACAGAATGACCTTTCGCTGCTGATTCTCGACCTGATGCTGCCGTTTCAAAGCGGCGATATGGTTTTGCAGAAGATACGGGAATTTTCCGATATTCCCGTGATCGTCGTATCTGCTAAAAGTGAGACTCGTTCCAAAATCGACCTGATAAGAATGGGCGCTGACGATTACATCACAAAGCCGTTTGACCTTGACGAGCTGCTTGTGCGCGTCGAAGCCGTCCTGCGGCGATATGCCGGAAATGCCCGGAAAGATGCCGAGCCACCAATGCTGACCTGCAAAAATCTGACGCTCGACCTGACGGCAGGTACAGCGGCTGTCTGCGGCAATATGCTCACGCTTACAGGCAAGGAGTTTGCAATATTGAAGCTGATGCTGAATCATCCTGAAAAGCTGTGGTCAAAGGCAAACCTCTTTGAAAGCGTATGGGGCGAGAATTATCTCAGTGATGATAATACCATAAAAGTCCACATGAGCAATATCCGTTCCAAACTCAAAAAGCTCGATCCCGACAATGACTATATCGAAACGGTCTGGGGCATGGGCTACCGGCTTGTAACTTAACCCTTTCTTTACCATTCACTGAACCTTTTCTTTACCTTTGTCTGTTAGAATGGGATCAACAAAACGAAAGGGGGCGGCGCTATGGAAAACAGCGTAATCACCGTGCGGGGACTCTGCAAGTCCTATAAAAAGCAGGAAGTCCTGCACGATTTCAGCCTGAACGTGGAGCGCGGACATATCTGCGGGCTCATCGGGCCGAACGGTGCAGGCAAAACAACGATCATGAAGATACTGGCAGGATTGTTCTTTCCCTCAAAGGGAGAACTGGAATTGTTCGGCACGCCTGAAAATCTGGACGATTCCCGTGCAAGAATGAGCTTTATGATCGAACAGCCGATCATTGCAGGCTTAATGACAGCCCGTGAGAATTTGCAGTATATCCGCTATCTGAGGGGCTATCCCGATGAAAAGCGCATTGACGAGATTCTGGACATTGTGGGGCTTGCGAATACAGGTAAAAAGTCTGCAAACAAATTCTCGCTCGGTATGAAGCAGCGGCTCGGCATCGGTATGGCACTTTTGCCGAAGCCGGAAATTATGGTGCTGGACGAGCCTGTGAACGGGCTTGATCCGGAAGGCATTGTCGAAGTGCGGCAGCTCATCAGGCGGATGCAGGAGGAATGGGGCGTGACCGTGCTCATATCCAGCCATCTGCTGCCGGAATTATCTGAGCTTTGCACCGATTTTTCCATCATCAGCCAAGGCAGACTGATCGAAAATCTCAGCCGTGAGGAACTGCTTGCCAAATGCAGGAATCATATTTCCCTGCGGACGGACGACATCAACAAAACAGCGGCAGTTCTTGAAGATAAGCTGCAAATTTCGGATTACAAGGTCATGCACGGCGAGGAAATACAGATTTTTGAGCAGCTTGACGATATTCTGCACATCTCCAAAACGCTGACAGATAACGGACTTGTCATCACAAAGCTGAACGAGGAAGGGCAGAACTTAGAGGACTATTATCTCGAAAAGGTGGGTGGCAGAAATGAATAATATCATCAAGTCACAATGGTTTCTCTGCAAAAAGCGGATACTGCTCATAGTGTTATTCATTGTATTTGTTATGCTTTCAGAGTTTTTTGTTTTTTCAACAACAGAGAAAACATCAGAAGCACTTCCAATGGTGGCACTCATTGCCGTGATTATTTTCACAGCCATACCGACGGTGCATCTCATGTACAGCTATGCGGAGCGTATCCAGATGTATGAAATTATGGCAGGCTTTACGCCGCATCAAATCATTCTAGGAAAAACAATCGTGTGTCTGCCGATTACCATGATTTGCTTAGGCTGTTTTAGTATCATGTGTCTGTGCTTTGACAGTAGTGCCGATATGGTACGCAGATTGCTTTTATTTTGGGTTATTGGCATTCGCTCTGTTTTATGTATTGTGTTCTTTAGTCCGCTCACGAAAAAGAGTGTGCTTGCACCGCTTGGCAGCATTATGCTGTTGTTGGTTTTCAGTCAGTCTGACCTCTATGCAGTTGCTCACTCTCCGCTTGCATTATTATGCTGCGGACAATGCGTTTCACTCGGTACGGAAATTACAAACGCTTTTATCACCAAGGTGATTGTGTCAGCGGTTGTTTTCTGCGTGATATATTATCTGATTGGATATCTCACTTTGAAAAAGAAAATCGCCCTTGAACTGCATCAACTCACATAAAGAAAGGAGGCACACGCAATGGAAATGATGCTTGCAGCAGCCTGCGTGTGCCTTCTTGTCATTTTATGCGCACTGCTGTGGAAATATCTCTCGCTGAAACAGAATATCCGCCGCTTTTCGCAGGAACTTGAAAAGCTGAAAAATACGGATTACAGGCAGCCTTTGAAAGTCACGGATTTTGACAAAGACCTCGCAGAACTTGCTGTCAAGGTCAACGAACATACCGACATGCAGCGGCAGCTCGGTGTGGAATATGCGGAACGGAAAAAACAGCTCGGAACAGTGATTTCCGGCATCTCTCACGATTTCCGCACACCGCTGACCGCTTCCATCGGCTATCTGCAAATGATCGAAAAAAGCGGTCAGCTTTCCGATAAAAATGCGGCGTATCTCAGCATTGCCATGCAGAAAAACCAGTATCTGAAAGCGCTTTCCGATGAATTCTTTGAACTGACAAAGATCGAAAACGGCGGTGAGGCGCTGCGCATAGAGAAAATGAACCTCAGCAATCTGCTGACCGAAACACTGCTGGAACAGCATGCATGGATCACAGAACGAAAGATCAAAACCAACTTTGATCTTGCAGACGGCATCATGATAAATGCGGATGTGCATTGCCTGACAAGAATCCTGCAAAACCTGATGTCAAACGCGCAGAAATATACCGCTGACTGCTTCTGCGTGACGCTCAAACAGGACAGCGACTGTGTGACATTCTGTGTTTCCAATACCCTTGCAGACAGTACCGCGCTCAATGTTGACAAAGTGTTCGAGCCGTTTTATCGGTTGGATTCCAGAACAGCCGGCGGCAGCGGACTCGGACTGTATGTGGTGAAATTGCTGTGTGAAAGGCTCGGCTGGACGGTCGGTGCGGAGCTGCATCACGGTCTTTTTGAAATTGTCATTCAAATTCGGACACTGAAATCATCATAATATGATGCCGGGCACGCCCTTTCAGGTAAATGAAAAGGCGTGCCCTCGGATGCTCTTATGCTCTGCCGGTCACAGTCTCAAAGCGTTCCAATACTTCACGCAGATCCGCCGGCAGACGCTTTCTGCCTTCTGCTGCAATCATCTCCGGCACGCCGTAAAACGCCTCGGCAATGCTGCCGGTGATGCAGGCAATGGTGTCTGTGTCGCCGCCGAGGGAAACCGCATTGCGCACCGCGT
>DMBA01000261.1 GCA_003446315.1 Ruminococcus sp.
GACACTTTATCTACAAGCTGAGCGGGGGCTCCCCGTCTTTTTTTTGAAAAAGGGGTTGACAAAATCAAAAACATCTGCTATAATAGAAACATGCAAAGCATATAAAACAGATAGGAGATAAGGGATAAGACGGAGGTGCGCTTCGCATGATGAATAAACGATGTCGGCGTTTCTTATAATTTGCGCGAATCTTCTGCGCGTTCATGTTTCAAAATCAAAACCGAAACCAAAATTTTAATTTGAAAAGGAGTTTTTTATTATGGCTATCTATCAGAAAATCACAGACCTCATCGGCGGTACACCGCTGCTCGAACTGGTCAACATCGAAAAGGCAAACAATCTGGAAGCAACTTTGATCGGTAAGCTGGAATATTTCAATCCGGCAGGCTCTGTCAAGGACAGAATCGCAAAGGCGATGATTGATGATGCAGAACAGAAAGGTCTGCTCAAGCCCGGCAGCGTTCTGATCGAACCGACTTCCGGTAACACCGGCATCGGTCTTGCTTCTGTTGCTGCATCCCGCGGCTATCGCCTTATCATCACAATGCCCGAAACCATGAGCATTGAGCGCCGTAATCTGATGAAAGCATACGGCGCAGAACTCGTTCTGACAGAAGGCGCAAAGGGTATGAAGGGCGCCATCGCCAAGGCTGAGGAGCTCGCTGCTGAGATCCCGAACAGCTTCATTCCGTCCCAGTTTACCAACCCCGCAAACCCCGCTGCACATCTCGCAACAACCGGTGTGGAGATCTGGAACGATACCGACGGTAAAGTGGATATCTTCGTTGCCGGTGTCGGTACAGGCGGTACGCTCAGCGGTGTCGGCGGCTATCTGAAATCCAAGAATCCGGATGTCAAGGTCGTGGCTGTGGAACCCAAGGGAAGCCCGGTGCTCTCTGAGGGTACTGCCGGCAAGCACGGCATTCAGGGCATCGGTGCAGGCTTTGTGCCGGAAACACTGAATACCGATATCTATGACGAGATCATCACGGTATCCAATGAGGATGCATATGAAACAGGCAGATCCATTGCACGGACAGAAGGCGTGCTGGTCGGCATCTCCTCCGGCGCTGCACTCTGGGCTGCGATCCAGCTTGCGAAGCGTCCGGAAAATAAGGGAAAGACCATCGTGGCTCTGCTGCCGGATACCGGTGAGCGTTATCTTTCCACCCCTATGTTTGCGTAATCTTTGCCATATCATAACAGAACGCCGGAAGGTCATGCGGAAACGTGCCTTCCGGCGTTCTGTCAGGTGACGTTATCTGGAAAAAAACAGACTATCTTTTCAAAGTTTCGCATCAATAAAAATTGCTTTTTGTATACTCATACAGAAAAGCTGTACAATGCTTTCTTTTTTGACGTTTTTCTGGTATGATAGTATCAGGTTATAGTCTTTGGCGAAAGGAGCTGTATCAAAATGAGCGAAAATCCGAATTTCAATCCCGAAGGCGATCCGAAACCGAAAAAGAATGCGAAGAATAAGATAGATCCCGCGAACCAGAAAAAACAGATCGCAATGATGGTCGGCGCTGTTGTACTCTGCGCCGGACTCGTGACGTGGACAGCGCTGCTCCTGAAGGATCGGCTGCAAGTCAACGATGCGAATGAACAGACTTCCAATGTCGATATCATGGAGATGTCGGAGTATGACGGGGAGACTGCCGAAACAACAACCGCTACCCGTGTGGTCGCACAGCCGTGGTCGGAGGAAGATATCACAACAGCCGCTGCGGAATCCACTTCCACCGGTGTGACAAGTTCTACCTCTGCGACCCACGCAACGGCACCGGCTACGCTCGTCACACAGCCGGCACATTTCGTGCGCGTGACAACTACAACAGCGCGTCCTGCTGCGACCGCTGCACCCCAGACCAATGCGCCTGCTGCAACGCATACCGAAGCACAGCAGCCGCAGCCGACCCAGACACAGGCTCCGCCGCAGGAAACGCAGCCGCAGACTCCGACTGCCGTTTCTCCGCCCACCGGTGCGCAGATCCCTTATAATCAACTGCTGGCAATGTATCTGAGTGCGCAGAACAGCGGATGCTCCGCTTATTTTGCTGATGCGCTCGGCAGTGCACAGCCGGTCGTTGTGCTCAGCGGCACGCACGGCATGTATGCCATTTCTCCGGCAGCAGATGTCAACCATCGTTATCTCCTCGGCGGCACAGGCTCCGATCTTCCCCATCCGACCGGTCAGCCCTTCCGCCTCTCCCATTTCGACGGCAATGCGCGTTCGCTCTACTACACCAGCGAAGGCAATAACGCAAAAATTATCGGTTATTTCGATAACACAACCTGCAACAGCGTCTGGGCAAACCTCTATTATACCCAGTCCGGCGCAGAATGGCAGACGGAATATGTCATCAATCGTACCGCGGCAGACGGCTCTGTTTCTGCACTGGCAAGCGGCGGCGCAACTGCATATGAGCTTTATGGTTCCGCAGAAGCGTTTGAACAGGTATTTGCACGCGAGCTCTCTGCTGCCGGCTTCCAGACCGGTAATCCGGCAGAATATCCCGAACTGCATGCAAATGATGCAGCAGACAGCAGTGTACTCTGGTCAAAGGCGGGAAGCTATAACAGCGGATTCAGCTTGCAGGGCAGCGGCGTTTACGGCGTTGTCAGCACGACCTCTGATTCTGCAAATCTCCGCGCAGGCAGCACGATCGCTTCGAATATCGTTGCGGTGATCCCTGCCGGCTCTTTCCTCTGTGTGGACAGAAGCGGAACCGTCAACGGCTGGGTTCCGGTCAGCGCAATGGTCAACGGTACCTGGCATTCCGGCTATATGTCATCCGAATTGCTGATGACATGGAATGAACCTTGATTCTTTCGCTGCATAGTGCCCCGCATCGGCTTTCGACCGTCGCGGGGCATGCTGTTTTTGCGGCGTTGATGCTTGCAGGAACATGTGCTCTAAAAAAGACGCATATACCTGCAAAATGAATGAAAAACGAAAGTCTGACCCGGCATCCGGACTTCGTTCCTTGCTGCGGCAGATCCTGTAACAGGCATTCTATCTGAAACGGAGCGTGTTATCATGAAGATTCTGGTTATCGGCGGCACTCGCTTTTTTGGAATCCCAATGGTTCGGCAACTGGTTGCGGATCGGCATTCCGTCACGATCGCAACACGCGGCAATGCCTGTGAACCGTTCGGCGATACCGTTTCCCGCATCCGGTTTGACCGTACAGATGCGGAGAGTACAAGACAGGCTTTTGCAGGGAAGCATTTTGATATTGTCATTGATAAGATCGCATATTGCTCCAATGATGTCCGGCGGCTGCTGGATGTCATTGACTGCGAACGCTATGTGATGATGTCCAGCGCTGCGGTCTATCAGCCGATCCGGAAAGATACGCCGGAAACAGATTTTGATCCGGAACAGCATCCGCTGGAATGGCTGGAACGCGCCGATACGGATTATGCGGAGGGCAAGCGGCAGGCGGAAGCGGCGGCGATGCAGTATGCAGATCAGCATGAGACATTGCTCGTGCGCTATCCGATCGTGACCGGTCTGCATGACTATACCGGCAGACTGCGCTTTTTTGCCGACTGCATCCGGAACGGGACACCGTTTTTTGCAGATCATCCCATCGCAAGACTCAGCTTGATTGATGAGGAAGATGCCGGCGCTTTCCTTGCGCATGCCGCTTGCAGCAGACTCTGCGGCGCGGTCAACGGATGTTCGGAAGGCGATGTTTCCGTGCTGGAGATCATGCGCTATATTGAGGTGCATACAGGGCTGAAAGCGGTGCGGTTTGCTTCCGGTGTGCCGTCCCCTTATAACGGATATCCTGCCTTTGCAACGCTCGATACTGCCCGTGCAAAAGCATCCGGATATACATTCCTGCCCATTCGGGAATGCGTTCATAAGGTGCTTGATTATTATCTCCTGTAATCAGATTTGTGCAAAAATACCATTTGACTTTTTTGCAGGAATGTGGTATGATATGGAATGCAGTCACCTGAACTGTACAATTGAATCTGAATCAAACAGCGTGTAGCCAAAAGCATAAATCCAGCTTTCGGCACACGCTGTTATTTTTATGGGGGTAATCATATGGAACAGGAAAATCAACGCTTTTTGGGGCAGGAACCGGTCGGGAAACTGATGCGGAAATATGCCGTGCCCTGCATCATTTCGCTG
>DMBA01000042.1:0-6370 GCA_003446315.1 Ruminococcus sp.
TAATTCTCTTAATATAGTTGCAAATCGTATTTCAGTAGGTGGAGTATATAGATACTCTTCAATTGTCAGTATATTAGATTTTACGGTAACCGCATATCCGTGCTATCAGCCTTTATCGTCATCGTGGTATTCGTTAAAAAATAATTCTCAACAAGTCTTGGTTGATTTTATGTGTGAATGTTATGTTGATGCTGGAGTACATGGCATACCTCAGGCATTTATAGTAATGTTTAATGCAAGTGGCGGAAACGGGTATCCGAGTTCATTGACTTCATAAAAAGGAGATTGATCAGATGAGAAAAAGCACTGTGATCAGCATGATGCTGATATCAATGTCTTTGCTTGCGGTGTTCTGTTCCTGCGGCGGAGATGTGCAGACACAGGATCAGCCGTCAGCTACTGCGGTCACATCCGCGGCAGCGGAGACAACTGCGCTTCATGATACGCCGGTCACGATGCGCGAATCAACGGAGGAGGATCGCAGCAGAGCAAAGGAGATCATGGAGAAATTCCAGCCGATCGTAGATGAGCTGAACGAAAAATATGGCCTGCCGCCGGAGATCGGTGTCGGCTTTACGTACAGCGATGAAACTGCCGGTATATTTGTCGATCGGTTTGGTGAAATGACAGAGGATGATTTCCGCGCATGGCTTGAACCGCAGGTGAAGGAATCAGCGGAAAAGCGTGAGGAAAACAAGAAAATGTATCAGGAGCAGATGCTTGCACTTGCAAAACAGGGTGACCTGAAGCATGCCGCATCCTTTCTGGAGATCGAGCCGGATCTGCAGTCCTATTACGATGAACTGGTCAAAGAATACGGCGAAAATAATGAGGAATAAACAGACGGGCACTCTCTTTTCAGAAAGGGAGTGCCGGTTTTTTTTATATGTATGATGTTCAGCATATGAAAATGATGCCGGAAAACTGTTTTTTGTAAGAAAAGGCTTCAAATCGCTTGACAATTCATCCAAAATGTTCTATAATAGAGATACTTGTCGGCATATGTCAGAGAGACCCTGCTATGCCCGATTAGTTCAAAAAACAAGGAGGCTTGGCAGTGAAGAACAAGAAACCCGTCTTTTTCATCGTATTCATTCTGATTCTCGCATTCACGGCTTCAACCGTGCTCGGTGTCAGAAATCAGTACGGTGATCTGACAACCGTCTATATCAAAGGTCTGAAAGATATTCGTCTGGGCATTGATATTCAGGGCGGTGTCGATGTCACATTCGGCCCTGCTGATGACATTGACGCTTCAACCCAGCAGCTCGAAGCTGTTGAAGAAGTTATGAAAGCACGACTCATTTCTCTCGGCATCAACGACTATGAAGTTTATATGGACGAAAGCAATGATAAAGTCATCGTGCGATTCCCGTGGCAGACCGGCGAAACCAATTTCGATCCGGAATCTGCTGTGAAGGAACTCGGTGAAACTGCAAAATTGCAGTTCCGTTCCGGCTTCAATTATACGACCGATGTGGATGATGACGGCAATACGACCATCGTTCCCGGCGGTGATGTTATTCTGGAAGGTACCGATGTTGAAGAAGCATATGTGACACTGGAACGTGACAACTCCGGTAACCAGACAGGTAAATATGCGGTTGCACTGAACCTGAAAGACAGCGGAAAAGAAGCATTCCGCGAAGCAACACAGGCTGCTGTGAACCAGGATCCGGCTTATCTCGATTCCAACGGTTCGCAGTCCCGTTATGTCATCTCCATCTGGATGGATACCAACTGCATTTCGTATCCGCAGGTCAACTCGGTCATCTCCGAGGGCAGTGCAAGCATTACCGGTGACTTCGATTATGACGGCGCAAAGGCGCTTGCCGATAAGATCAACGGCGGTGCACTCCCGTTCAACCTCAAAACAGAAACCTTCAAGACCATTTCGCCGAGCATGGGCTCCGGCGCACTCAAGATCATGATGATCTCCGGTATCATCGCACTGATCCTCATTATGATCTATATGGTCATCCTGTATCGTCTGCCCGGCTTCGTTGCTGCAATCGCATTGCTCGGTCAGGTTGCAGGTACCCTCGCAGTCATCTCCGGCTGGTTCGGATTTGAGGATTCCAATACACTGACCATTCCGGGTATTGCAGGTATCATCCTTGCAATCGGTATGGGCGTTGACTGTAACATCATTACAGGCGAGCGTATCAAGGAAGAGCTCAATACCGGCAAAACGCTGGAAGCTGCTTTGAAATCTGCTTATAAGCGTTCGTTTACATCCATTCTTGACGGTAATATGACCGTTATCATTGTTGCAATCATTCTGATGGGCGCATTCGGTGTATCGTCCAGCTTCTTCGCAAAGCTGCTCTCGTTCCTGTTCAGATGGTTCGGCGTTTCGACGGAAGGTACGATCTTCTCCTTCGGCTTCACGCTTCTGACAGGCGTTATCTTCAACTTTATCATGGGCGTTCTGGCTTCTCGTCTGATGCTGACTTCGCTCTCGAAGTTCAAGTGCTTCCAGAACAGAAAACTGTACGGAGGTGCTGAAAATGAGTAAGTCAAACAAGAATAAGGGCAAGCAGAATCAGACCAATATTCAGTCGATCCTGAAAGATGTCAAGATCCGTGATTTTTACGGCAGCCGCAAAGTGTTCTTTGTGCTCTCTGCTGTGCTGATCGTGCTCGTGCTGCTGTGCTGCTTTATCCGCGGCGTACAGATCTCCATTGAGTTCAAGGGCGGTACACTCGCTGAATACAGCTATAGCGGCAGCGTCAATGAGAACGAGATCGCTGATATCGCAAAAGACTATCTCGGTACACAGGTGAAGGCACAGCTCGGCGAAACCTTTACCGGTGAAAGACAAACCACATTTACCCTCTCCTTTAGCATGGATAAACCGTTCAGCGCGGAAATGCAGGACGAATTGCTCGCTAAGATCCAGGAAAAATATCCGGATGCGAACATTGATGCGCTCGAAACAAACGACGTTGCTGCAACTTCCGGTAAACAGTTCCTTGCAAAATGCTCGGTTGCTGCCGTGTTTGCATCCATCGTTCTGATCCTCTATATCGCATGGAGATTTAAGCGCATTTCCGGTTGGAGTGCCGGTATCTTTGCAGTTGTTGCATTGCTGCACGACCTTTGCGTCGTTTTCGGTACATTCGTCATCTGCGGCTTTGAGATCGACTCCAACTTCATGGCTGTTATCCTTACGATCCTCGGTTATTCCGTCAACGATACGATCGTTATTTATGACCGGATCCGTGAGAACCAGACATTGATGCCTGCCGGTACAAAGCTGCCGGAACTGGTCAATACATCCCTCAGCCAGACCATGCGCCGTACCATGCGGACATCTATCACCACGATCACTGCAATGCTCATCGTTACCATTCTGGCAGCAGTGAACAATGTCGATTCGATCCTCCGGTTCAGCATTCCGATGACTGTCGGTATGATCTCCGGATGCTATTCTTCGCTTTGTCTCGCTCCGATGCTCTGGACTGCATGGAAAACCCGTGCAAAGGCAGAAAAATCCGAAGACTGAGCTTTATGCATAAGATTCGAAAAAAACAATATCAAAACAGCGGAATCCTTGTGTGATTCACTGAAAATCAACGAAGCACCTTGCAATTGCAGGGTGCTTCGTGTTATAATTGAGAAAGATAAAACATGAAATGAAATTGCAGATATGCCGATATACAGCGGGAGAGCCAAAACATGATTGCAGCAGTTTCAACAGCTTGTTTGTATCCGATGCCGACCGAAGATGCGCTTTATGATCTTTGTCTGCACGGGATCCGGACAGTTGAGATCTCTTTACATGCACCCTCTGAATGTAAAACCGTTTTTGCAGAAGATCTGCATGCAATGCTCCAGCGATTCGGCGTTCAATGCTGTGCAGTCTCTCCGTGGACAGCACAGAGCGAAGGATATATGCTGTTTTCCAATTATCCGCGCAGATGCAATGACTTTCTCGATGAAGCGAAAAAAGTGTTTGCCCTGATGCAGCGGATCGGTGCAAAATATTATGTGCTGCACGGCGCTGCTGCCGGTTCCTGCAAGACGGACATCTATTTTGAGCGCGTGCATATGCTGGCGGATGCGGCAAAACCCTTCGGGGTTGTGGTCACACAGAAAAATGTGAATCGCTTCGAAAGCCGGAATTTGCGCTTTTTGCGGGAATATTGCCGCGCATTCGGCGATGCGGCAAATATCACACTGGATATCAAAGAAGCCGTGCGTGCCGGTCTGGATCTGACAGAAGCTGTTCATGCGGTCGGAAAACAGATCATGCATGTGCATCTGAGCGATTATGGCCCGCTTGGGGACGGTCTGCGTCCCGGAAAAGGCAGACTCCAGATCGCACAGTTTTTGACAGCGCTGCACCGGAAAGGCTTCGACGGTGCGGTGACACTCGATCTGCCGCGGGAATCCTTCGGCGGAACTTCTGAGCTGTTTGAGGATTGGCAGAAAATCAGCCGGTTGATCCGGCATGCAACATAATACAACATAATCGCAATTATTTTTGATAAAAAGGGGGCTGCATGGATGCGTTGTCCGTGGTGCGGCGAAGAAGATACAAAGGTCATAGATTCCCGTTCGGTTGACGGGAAAAAGAAACGCCGCAGATGCTGCGTGAAATGCGGCAGACGGTTTAATACATTTGAATGCGTGGAGCGTCCGCTGCTGATGGTGGCAAAGCGTGACGGTTCCTTTGAGCCTTTTAATCGCAATAAACTGATCGGCGGCATTGTCAATTCCATCAAAAAACGCCCGGTCAGTATGGAACAGGTCAACGGACTTGTCGATGAGATCGAGGCAGAACTTGCGAACGAAATGGTTTCGACCGTTTCGCCCGACCGGATCGGTACCATGGTGATGGAACGGCTGCAAAAAATTGATACCGTTGCTTATGTGCGCTTTGCTTCGGTTTATCTCGCTTTTTCAGATGTCGCGGATTTTGTCCGCATTATCAGTGATATGCAGGAGATGAAAACGCCGCCGGCGGATTCAAAATGAGGGCTCTGCCACATCTCGAATCCATCGGAGATACCGGTTCAAACGGTGGCTTCCTATCATACCGATTGCATAATTTGCGTTTTCGCATCGTATACTTCCGCACCGATCAGAATATTGCTGCAAAGCCAAAGCTCTGCACGATATGCACAGGCGGTGTCGGAATCAATTTGATAGATGTATTTTTCTGCTTGCTGACCGGCATATCGTTCCGGTGAAAAGCCTTGTGCATGCTGTAATCGCAGCCAGTTTTCACCTTGAACTGTTTGCCATTGATCCGGGATCACAACTGATGTGCATTCCGGCTCCGAAACCTGCCATCCGCGCAGATGCAGCCACTGCTGCCGTGCATCTTCTGTTTCCAGCAGAATTTGTTCTTCCGGCGGCGCTTTCGGGTGTGCGATGACCGCGGCTGCAGTCAGCAGCACAATGATCGCAAAGCATACTTCTAATCCATTTTTTTTGAGATGTTTCAATATACAGCACTCCCCTTTCATTCTAAAATATGCTGCAATTTCTTTTGAATATGCATGAACGGAGGCGTTTGTTTTGCGGCTGGATAAATTTCTTTCCGGACAAACTGCCTGCTCACGCAGTGAACTCAATCGCCTGATCCGGAACGGTGCCGTGACAGTCAACGGGATCGTCATCCGGAAACCGGATACGGCGATCAAACCGGAAACAGATGCCGTTGCATTGCAGGGCAAGCCGGTTTTATATCAGCAGTTTCATTGGTTTTTGCTGCATAAACCAACCGGCGTTCTGACAGCAGCACGGGATCCGAAACAGAAAACAGTTATGGATCTGCTCCGGCAAGATGACCGGCTGCCGAAACTTGCACCCGTCGGCAGGCTCGATCTGGATACGTCCGGTCTGCTGCTGATTACCGATGACGGACAGACCGCACACCGGCTGCTTTCTCCAAAGCATCATGCACCGAAATATTATCTTGCAAAGCTGCGGGATCCGTTTCAGCCGGAATATGTGCAGAAATTCCGGGATGGTATCCTGCTGCGGGAAGGCGCTTCCGAGGAAGCCTGTAAACCGGCGGAATGTGCACAGATCCATACAAGACTTGCGGTGCTGGAGCTGCGGGAAGGCAAATATCATCAGGTGCGCAGGATGTTTGCTGCTGCCGGAAATGAAGTCGAATCGCTTCTGCGTGTGCAGATTGGAATGCTGCAATTGCCGCCGGATCTGCCTGCCGGAACATATTTACATATATTCAACAAAGATGTTGAATCTGCGTTGAAAAATTCAGATATATCGCAGGTTTGTGCTTTTTGCGATGCATATTATTCGTCATATTGGATAAACTCGGGGAAATAAGTTTGGTGAATAATCATCTTGACCGATTGCGAAAAATCTGGTATGATTGTATCAGCGGCG
>DMBA01000042.1:6474-6707 GCA_003446315.1 Ruminococcus sp.
AAAAAATTGTTTCATTATGTATGCGTATATCGCATACTTGCAGGATGAGACATTCCGGATTCTCCGTCCGGTCTGCCGGCTCTGCATGATAAATTTTGATAAATGTTACAGGAGGACATAAGAATGGCAAGTTTGTCTTTGCGGGGTATCTATAAAAAGTATCCCGGCGGCGTTGTCGCAGTATCTGATGTGAACCTTGAGATCCGTGATAAGGAATTCATCGTTCTGGTTGG
>DMBA01000055.1 GCA_003446315.1 Ruminococcus sp.
TTGAAAAAGTTGGATCAAAACTTTTATTTCGCCTTCGGCGTGCTTTCCTTGCGCTGTTAGAAGCTGCATAAAAATACATACGCACATATGTCATTTTATATGCGCAAGATAAGCCGATTTCTCGCAATCCAATCATAAAATCGAACGCAAAAAATCGGCTTAACATGCAATTTTCGGGTTCAAAAACAGGCATTTCACCCTTATTTTTCCGTTTGCCTGTCTTTTCGCTGCTTTTCGCTGCTTTTGTGCAGAACCGGCTGCTTTTTCATTCTTTTTCCGGTTTTTGATAAAAAGCCTGTATGATTTCGGCATATTCCGGATGCACCTGCTCCAGATGCCGCAAAGAATCCTGCCGGTACTGCATCAGCGTTTTATAAAGCGCCGGATCCACATCCTGCAAAGTCGCTTCATAGTTCCTGTTATATTCCTGAACCGCCTCTGCCGCCTTCGGATTGTTCCGCATCAGGCGCAGTGCCAGTTTCATGCGGCGGGCTTCAATCGCTTCTTCGATCTCCGATTCTTTCAGGTGCAGTTTCTCCGAAAGTTCCCGGATATGGGTCTGCAAATGCGTCAAAAGCTCTTCCTGATCGGAGTCACTGACATCATTCCAGACTCCTTTTGCGCGTAAAATCCCCGATAACTGCGCTTCCGGTTCGGCAGTCTCGTCAATATTTTTCAGCAGTGCTGCTGTATATTGCTCCATCTCCTCCTCGGCATGCACACCAAATGCCCATTCGAATTCCATGCGCGTGGGGTTGCCCGCCGCAGATACCGTTTTCTCCGTATCTGCGTGTATTTCGTCATATTCCAATTGATAAGGCGGTTCAAATCCGGCATTTTTCAGCGCTGCCGGAACCGTGCGGCGCACATAACCGTTTTCGACCCATCCGGCAAGTCCCAGCTCCCGGAACCGGTCGTTCACCGCGCCGATATGCGATGCAAAATACAGCGAAATTCCACGCTGATTCAGTGATTTCCGGAATGCTTCCAGCCGGTCTGCCGCCGTGATATCCAGTGTGCACACGGCACCGGAATCCACCACGATGCATTCTGTATCCGGCTGCAAAGCCTGCTCCAGATCATTCACAAGCAAATGGACATTCGCAAAGTATAAATTGCTCGAAAAACGGTACAAAATCACATGTTTGACCGGCACGGCATATGTATTGCGCTCCAGACTGTGAAAGCCTTCATGTCCGGGGATCACGCCCAGAAATGACCGCTTCGGATTCGCCGTTTTCAGCACCAGCGAAATAAACGAAAGCAGTACACCGATCACGACACCGGCAACCGTTCCGAACAATAAAACGCCGAAAAATGCGCCCAAAAAGATCAAAAGCTCCTTTTTATCCTGCCGGAACAGCCGGTGCGCAAAGTCAAATTCAACTGCACCCAGCAATGCAGAAATCACGATCGCCGTCAGAACCGGAACTGGCAAATATCCGATAAAACCCGTACAAAACAGCAAAATCAGCACCATTGTACCCGATGCTGCAAGCGACATCACCTGCGATTTTCCGCCGTATTGCTCCCCCATCGCCGTGCGCGATACGGAGCCGTTTACCGGACAGCACCCCGTCAGGCACGCCGATAAATTGCACAGCCCACACACCAGAATCTCCCGGTTTTCATTCAGCTTATAATTGTTTTTCTGCGCAAAACTCTGCGATGCAAGCAGCGTTTCTGTCATGATGACCGCCGCAACCGTCAGGCTCGATGTCAGCAGATCCGTGATATTTTCCAGTGTGAACTGCGGAAAATGCCACGCCGGCAGCCCCGCCGGTACTGCATCCAGCAGCTTCACACCGTGCTGTGCTGCCAGTCCGGTATAGCCAAGCACGGCTCCCGCCAGCATCACCACAACTGCCATCGGCAGCTTCGGACAGAGCTTTTTGCCAAGCAATAACACAGCAAGTGCTGCCGTTCCGTATAGCATTGACGGCAAATTGAACTGCGTCCTGCATACCGCTGCGATATGCGCCAGCAGCTCCGGCAGCTCTCCCGTTCCGCTGCTGCCGCCCAGTACCTTCGGAATCTGCATCAGAATGATCGTTGTGCAGATGCCGCTGATAAATCCGCCCATCACCGGCGCGGAAATATACGCAGCAAGCCTTCCTGCCCGCAGCAGCGCAAATAACAATAGCCAGAATCCCACCAGCAGCGTCAGAAACGGTACCAGCGAGATCGCTTCCGGTGAGCCCGCTGCGATCCCCTGCGCCGCCAGAAATGCCCCCACAAGCGCTGCCGGTGCAGCATCAACTCCAAAAATAAACTGCGGCGACCCCGACAGCAATCCGAATATCAGGATCGGAAAAATTGAGCCATACAGCCCATATGCTGCCGGAAGCCCCGCAATCTGTGCATATCCCATTGAGATCGGAATCGAAACAAGCGCAATAATCATGCCCGTGAAGATATCACGCGGCATCGTTTTTGCGGATTTGCCTGTTATCATATGTTCGGTCACATCCCTATCATCGTAAATACATCATTTTCTGCAAATGGTTCCTGTACCCGTGCATCGGTTTTCTATAGCAGATCAGGGAGATTTCGCAGTCTGCATCTCGTGCCCCCTTTATATTCCTTCGTCTGCATTCATCAGCATGCGTGCCCGGTTGTAGGCGTTGACGGGGCTGAGACTGGAATCCGCATCAATGCTCACGATCTGTCCGCCGCATTTGCGCTGCAAGGAGGCATATAAGCCCCGCCCGATCACATGATTCGGCATGCACCCAAACGGTTGGATCGCAAGCACCTTCTTGCAGCCGTGCAGAATGTAGCCAGCCGATTCTGTCGCAATCAGCCAGCCGTCCCCGATCGCGGCTTCAAACCGTACCTTGCCTGCAACTTCTGCTTTCAGCGTGTGCAGCGTCGGCAATGTGAAAAAGCCCGCTGCTGCAATCGCTGCGATCATCTTCTTTTGCAGCTTCTCCAGTACCGCACCGATCGCACGGTATCCTGCCGCTTCTGCCGGATTGCCTGCATGCGCCAAATGGGAATCTATGTAGTACAGCACATACCACGACAAGCCGTTCGTGAAGCTCTCACAGCCCGAATCTTCCAGAAACTGCACCATATCCCAGTTGCCGAGCGCACAGTATTTCGTGTACAGCTCCCCGACAATCCCGATACGGCGCTTTTTTTCTCCCGTGCGCGGGATCGCGGCGAAATCGGCTGTGATCTCCGAAAAACGACGCAGCATCACGGAAATCTTTAGATTCCGGAAGGCTTTCAGCTCGCTGCCGAGTATGCCGTACCATTTGTCACGGCAGCGGTTCGCTGCGCCCGCTTCCCGCTCATACGGCCGCACCTGCTGCGTCAGAATCAGCAGCAGGTCACCGTAAAATAATGCGAAAAATGCACGCCAGACCATCTCCGGCGATACGCCGATCTGGTTGCCTTCGTCAATGTGACGCAGATTCAGCGTCATGACCCTGACCTGCGGAAAACCTGCCTTCTTCACCGCTTTCCGCAGCATCTCTGTGTAATTGGAGCCGCGGCAGGCATCTCCTACGGACGGCATCAGCAAACGGGTGTGTTCCAGATCAAATTTGCCGCTTTGCAGCGCTGCGATCATCTGCCCGGTGTTCAATATGCAGGGATAACACATGTCATTGTGCACATAGCGCAGTCCCACACCCGTCACGTTCCGGCGATTGTTCAGGATCACCGGCTGATATTCACGGGAATAAAATGCATATTTCATCAGCGGAAAATGTGCATCCAGCAGCGCCGGGATCAGCAGGTTTTCTTTGTATTTCATGTCATTCCTTTGTTTGTGTGCAGGTCAGCGATGCGCCGTCACTGACAACAGTCACGGTTCCGTCATTCGTATAATATGCCTCAACTCCGCGCTTTTGCAGTGTCTCAACTGTCGATGAATCGGCATATTCCTTATTCGAACAGCATACAACGGATACTTTCGGCGCAAATGTATCCAGAAACTGCTCTGTCGTGGGCAGATAATGCCCGTGATACGGGAATTTCAGAAAATCGACCTCGCCCAGCTTCAACGCCATCAGCTCTTGCTGCCGCGCTTCTTCTGCATCGCCCGCAAACAGGAATTTCTGATTCCCGTGCTGTAAATACAGACACAGCGAAAAATCATTTTCTTCGTTCTTCCCGTAATCCGTTTCATTCGCCGCAAATAACCGGAATGACGCATCATCTGCTGTCCATTCCACCTTCTGCTGCGCCGGTACCGACGTGATCGTGTTCTGATTCGCTGACGCTTTCTGTATGAAACTCAGGTATTCATCAGAATCCGATTTGTAATCCGGTACATAAATATTGCGGACTTTCAGGCGGTTCAATACCCGCGCTGCGCCGCCGACATGGTCTTTGTCAAAATGCGTGATGATGAGATTGTCAATCGTGTCAATCTCCTGCGCTGTCAGAAATTTCTCGATCTCTTTGCCGTCGCCTTTGTTGCCGGTGTCGATCACCGTCACTGTGTTCGCTGTCTGTAATACCATTGCGTCTGCTTTTCCGACATCAAATACGGTCAGTGTTACTTTGCCGGTCACCGGTATGCCGGACGCGCTGCTTCCGCCTGCCTGCTGCGTACATCCCGCAACCGTCAGTGCAGCAATCAGTCCTGCGATCCCGGCTGTGCATTTGCGGATCAGTTTCTGAATCTGCATCGTCATACTCCTCCTTCGGTATATGGTACTACTATTGTATATCGTCTGGCTGAAATCAAGTTGAAATATCCCGCAGGATGTTATGCTTCCGGATCTTTCTTTTTCAGCACGGCAAGCGCTGCATAATGCTGCACATCAAATTCTTCCGGTGCGATCCGTTCCAGCAGCGCTGTGTGCTCTGCTTCCCATGCGGTCAACGCTTCCGGTGAGAGCGATGCCCCGACACCCCGGCATGCCTTCATTCTGCCGTGCCATGCGGCTCTGGTGAAATGTACCGGCAGATCATATTCTGCATGCTCTGCAAGCGTAAAATAATCATATGTGACATCCGGTATCCAGATCGGCTTGCGCGTTTCGCCGCCGCCTGTCCAGCTCGGATTGTATTTCAGGGCAAGCGCTTCGCTCTGTCCGGCAATCTCGTCTTCATACGGCAGCCATGCCATATACAAAAGCAGCAGCGTGCCGCCCGGTTTCAGCATCCGTGCAAGCTCCGGCACGACCTTCTTGTGGTCAAAATACCAGAAACACTGACAGGCTGTGATGACATCAAAGCTCGCATCCGGAAAATCAGTCTCCTCTGCGGATGCGGCACGAAAATCTATCTCCATGCCCGCTTCTTCTGCCATCCGCTTTGCCTGTGCGATCTGCTCCGGTGAAATGTCAGTGCCGCACCACGATGCACCGTATGCATACATATTCCGCGGCAAAACGCCCGTTCCCGTGCCGAGATCCAGCACCTTCTGTCCTTTGATGCAAAGTCCTCTTTTGACAATATTTTCATAAAATACAGGCGGGTAAATATCACGGAATTTTGCGTAATCTTCCGATGTTCTGCCCCAGTCAAATGCCTTTCCGCCGTCTATATTCTGCTTCTGTATCAACATGTTTGTTCCTTTCCGGGACATCAGCCGCCCATGCGCCATGTCCCTACATCTACCAATTGTTTCAATAATAATGCATATGCCGATGCCGCTTTCGGTAAAAATGAATTCTTGCGGGAAATCAGCGAAATGCTGCACAATGCAAGATCATCCGGAAGCGGATAGTAATTCGGGTGCTCCCGAAAATTGCCGTAATAAATCAGAGAATCCGGCAGCAGCCCGACTCCCATATTCGCACAGACAAACGAATACACCGTTTCGATCGTCTGCACGCTGTATTCGATCTTCGGCGTGAACCCGCATTGCCGGCAGACGGCATTCAGTGCTTCACGGTCATATTCGCCTGCATTCGCTGCCACAAACGGCTCCTCCGCAGCACAGGAAAGATCAATCGGCGGCTGCCGCAGAAAACGCGGCGTTGCTTTGATGATATCCTCCGCTGTCAGCGGCTCCGGCAGACGCTCCGTCATCGGATTTGATGCCGCTGCCGCAAGATACAGCCGTTCCTCTGCAAGCGCTTCTACATGAAACTGCTTCTCCTCAAATCCGCCGGAACCGATCGCAAAATCAATCTCGCCTGCTAAGAGCATATCGCAGAGCTGCCGCATATCTGCTTCCCGGATCGTCAGATGGATCCCCGGATATTTGGCGTGAAATGCTGCAATGCTCCGCGCAAGCAGACAGCGCACCCGGAACGAGGATGCGCCGATCCGTACCGTTCCCGTTTCCATTCCCATCAGATCGGAAAGCGCATTGTTCATGTTTTCTTCCATCGCAAGGAGCTTCCGCGCCCATTCCACATATAGCTCCCCTGCATCCGTCAGACGGATCGGTGTCACGGAACGGTCAAACAGCTTCACATTCAACTGCTTCTCTAAACTGTGGATAAACTGGCTGAGCGAGGGCTGCGTGACATACAGCTTTTCCGCAGCCTTCGATATACTTTGACTCTCTGCAACGGCGATCACATATGTGAGCTGCTGTGTGGTCAACTGTGTCACTCCCTTCCGTTTCGCAGAGTCTTCTCTCCCGCGAATCTTATTCTTCCATCGTGTGCAGCAGCTTATACAGCAAACGGTACAGCATCAGCGCTTCCTGCGGGTCTAATCGGATACAGCTCCCGATCTGCTTCGGAATCGCTGCCGCTTCTGCCTGAAGCGCCCTGCCCTTGTCTGTCAGCGCTGCGATCAGAACCCGTTCGTCTTCTGCACTCCGCCTGCGCGTGATGTAGCCTTTTTGCTCCAGATGCTTCAAGACCGGTGTCAGGGTGCCGGAATCCAGATATAACCGTTCTCCCAGTTCCTTCACCGAAACTGACTGCATCTCCCAGAAGACCATCATGGCCACATACTGCGTGTATGTCAGTCCCACAGCATCCAGAAACGGACGGTATTTCTTGATGACTTCCCGTGAACACGCATAAAGCGGAAAGCATAGCTGCCTTTCGAGCTTCAAATCTTCATATGCCTCATCCGGCATCTTTCGTCACTCCCCGTTTGTTTCTTTCCCTGACGTTCTGCGCTCACTTCTGCGACTGCGCATACGCCTGCTGAACCGCTTTTGCAAGCTGATCGGCACAGGATGTCCCCTTGCCGCCGCATAAATTGCCTGAGAGCTTTCCTGCAATCTGCTCGACTGTCCAGCCGTCTACCAGCTTCGAGATCGCTTTCAGATTGCCGTTGCATCCGCCGTTGAATGCAATGTCTGTCACGACATCCCCTTCCAGATGAAAACGGATCTCCCGTGCACAGACACCTTGCGTCCGATATGTATAATCCATCACATAAAACTCCTTTCTGTAAGAAAGCACAATTTGATTGTGCTTAATCTGATTATACCATATTATTGAGAAAAAAGCAATGACCTGACGCA
>DMBA01000063.1 GCA_003446315.1 Ruminococcus sp.
CAGGATCTCATCATCAGTGCGGTGAATGAGGCAATCAACAACATCGAGGAGACCACCGAGAACGAGATGAGCAAGATCACCGGCGGTGTTGCACTGCCCGGCTTGTTCTGATGGACGATTTCGGCGCATTGCCCCTTGTTGTATTAGCAGAAAAATTTGCGGCGCTGCCGGGGATCGGAATGAAAACCGCGCAGCGCCTTGCGTATGCCGTAATGGAAATGCCGGCAGAGGAAGCAGATGCCTTTGCAGAAGCGATCCGCAATGCCAAGCACAGCATCCATGACTGTCCGGTGTGCCAGAATCTCACGGAGCAGGAAATCTGCAATATATGCAGCAATCCGAAGCGTGACAGCAGCACGGTATGCGTCGTAGAGGGGCCGAAGGATGTAGCGGCGATCGAACGCACACACGAATACCATGGGCTGTATCATGTGCTGCACGGTCTGATTTCACCGCTGGACGGCGTAACAGCGGATCATTTGCGCATTGCGCAGCTTCTGGAGCGAATCCGGAAGGGCGGCATACAGGAGCTGATTATGGCAACGAATCCGAGCGTAGAAGGCGAAGCGACAGCAATGTATCTTTCCCGCTTATGCAAACCGCTGGGCGTAAAGGTCACGCGATTGGCATTCGGCTTGCCGGTGGGCGGCGTGATCGAGTATACAGATGAAGTGACGCTTTACCGTGCGCTTTCGAACCGCAGTGAAATGTAACGGAGTTGCACATGAAATATAAAGGTATTATTTTTGACATGGACGGCACATTGCTGGATTCCATGGAGATGTGGCGGGGGCTGGATCGCCGGTTTCTGCGGGAAAACGGCATTGAACCGCCTGCGGATATTTCAGAAATCGTAAAGAATATGACAGTTGAACGCTCCGCAGAATATTTCACGGAGCGTTTTTCGCTGAATATGACCCCGCAGCAGGTGATTGAACGGGTCGAAGCGATTGCCACAGATGAATACCGTTTTTATCTGCCGCTGAAAGACGGCGCAAAGGCATTTCTGGAGCAGGCAGCAGCAAGGAAGATCCCTTGTGCACTGGCAAGTGTCACATATCGTTCTTTATTGGATGCAGCACTGGAAAGGCTCGGAATTGCGCAATATTTCAAGACAGTGCTCACACCGGACGCAGAGATCGCCGGCAAACACGATCCTGCGATTTATCGGAAAGCAGCGGAGATCCTTGGGACAGCACCAGCCGAGACAATCGTGATCGAGGATGCACTGTACGCAGCGGAAACGGCGAAGCAGGCGGGCTTTTTCACGGTTGGCTTTCGGGATATCACCGGAAAAGAGGAGTGGGAAAAGCTGACAGCACTCTGTGATATCACGGTGGATACATGGCAGGCACTTGCAGAGGCGCTGAACATGAGCGCATCGGAATAAGGCAAAGGACTGCAAAGCAATTTGGAGTTGGTAAAATGTTAATTGATTTTCACACGCATATATTTCCGGATAAAATTGCGGAGCGAAGTGTGCAGATCCTGATCGCAGGGATGAAGCGGCAGATGGGCGAGGATTACGGCGGGGGCAAACCGCTGACATGCCGTCCTGCAACGCTGAACGGTCTGCTTGACAATATGAAAAAAGGCGGCGTTGACAGAAGCATCTGCCTGCCGATCGCCACAAAAATCGAGCAAACGGCGAGCATCAACCGCTTTGCCGAGAGCGTCCGTTCGCCGGAGGCGCTGTCATTCGGCACACTGCATCCGATGGATCCCGACTGGGAAAGCATCCTCGAAAACCTCGCAGAACGTGGATTTTCGGGCATCAAACTGCACTTGCAGTTTCAGGAAACGGATATTGACAGCCCGCAGGTGATCCGGATCCTGAAGAAGTGTGAAGCGCTCGGCATGCTTGCGATATTCCATGCAGGGGATGACATCGGGCTGCCGCCGCCGATCTATGCGACACCGGAAAAGATCAGCCATGTGCTGGCGGAGATGGAAGGCTCGCATCTGATCGCTGCGCATCTCGGCGGATGGAACCAATGGGATGACGTAGAGAAATATCTCGTAGGTACGCCGATTTATATGGACACGGCGTTTATCCGCGATTTCATTTCGACGGAGCAGTGCAAGCGCATCATCCGGAATCACGGCGCGGATAAGATCCTGTTCGGGTCGGATTCGCCGTGGGAAGATCCCGCAGACACGCTGCAATTTATCGGCTCGCTGGGATTGACAGAAGCAGAAATGTCGCTGATTACGCACGAGAATGCGCAGCGGCTGCTGGGAGAAAAAACGGTATGAAAACAGTCAGAATCGCAGGACAAACCGTCCCGCAGACGGCAGCACTTGCACCGATGGCATCCGTTGCAGATACGGCATATCGGCTGCTGTGCATGGAGCACGGCGCATGCATGACAACGGGGGAACTGATATCGGCAAAGGGGCTGTGCTACGGGAGCAAAGGCAGCGCAGAGCTTTGCCGGATCACCGCGGGCGAGCGTCCGATGGGCTTGCAGTTATTCGGGAGCGAACCGGAATATATTGCGGAAGCGGTCACGCGGATTCTGCCGTATGAGCCGGATTGGATCGACCTGAATATGGGTTGCCCGGTGCCGAAAGTGGTGAATCAGGGGGCGGGGAGTGCCCTGATGAAAACGCCGGAACTTGCAGAGGAACTGGTGAAAGCGGCGGTAAAAGCGGCAAACGGAATCTGCGATGTTACGGTAAAAATGCGGCTTGGCTGGGATGCTGAAACGATCAATGCAGTGGCGTTTGCAAAGCGGATGGAAGCGGCAGGCGCAGCAGCGATCGCTGTACATGCCCGTACCCGGATGCAGTTTTACGGCGGTCAGGCAGATTGGTCTTATATTGCGGCAATCAAGCAAGCGGTATCGGTTCCGGTGATCGGGAACGGCGATATCCAAAGCGGCGCAGATGCCGTGCGCATGTATGCGGAAACGGGCTGTGATCTGGTGATGGTCGGACGCGCAACATACGGCAATCCGTGGATTTTTGAGGAGATCGCGCAGGTTTTGGAAGGCGGAAGCTATACGCCGCCGGATGTTGAAGCGCGGCTGCAAGAGATGCTGCGGCATATCCGGATGATTCTGGAGCGCAGCGAAAAAACGGAGAAGCTGGCGATGCGGGAAGCGCGGAAACATGCGCTTTGGTATCTGCGCGGCTATCCGGGTGCAGCGGCATTCCGCGGACGTTCCGCAGCGCTGGAGACATATGCAGATGCCGAGCAGCTTGTGTCGGATTATCTGAATCGCCGGCTGGGATAAGTCAGCAAAATCGAACAAAAAAAGCAAGCGTGCTGCCGGCGAAAAACCGAAGCAGCACGCTTTTTTTGCGCTGATATGCAAGAAAAATGTTTTAGGATTACTGTTGATATTTTGCGATGATGGCATCCGCCTGCCGCAGTGCATAATCGCCGCGGCGTTCCCAGAATTGCTTGACAAGATTGCCTTGTCTGTCCCGATCGAAGGTGTAACCGAAGCGTGCACCGGTCGCCGTATAGACATCGGAAAGCCGGTCAAGATAGTCGTCAATTTTTGCGACAGCACGCTCTGCGGAGAAGTGCTGTTCGAGCGCATCGACATAGGAAGCACGGAATAATGCAGCAAAATCGGGGTTTGCGAGCAGCCGGTAAAACACACCGCCGAAAGCAAACGGATTGCTTTGCTGATTCATGTTGGCAAGATAATTATAGTTATACTGCATCGTGCCGTAGCCGCTGGAATACTCCGTATCAAAGAGGGAGAAGCGCCATTTTCCGTCGGCATAGGGCGAGCTGTCATCGGGGACATTGACGCGCCATAACTGCTGATTGTTAATATTGATGAGGGAATCCGAGTTGCAGATGCAGCTTTCCGCGATGATAAAGTCGATAAAGCTCTGCACATCGACCTGTGCGCAGAAATTCTGATAGTTTTTCGGGTCGGTGAAATCGGCTTCCGCAGCCCATGAGATCATATTCAGGAAGTACATATAGGTTTTGGTATCGCCTTCACATTCACAGTTTTTGATATAGGTGATATTGTCTTTATCGAGATGATAATGGGAAGAAAAATACGCATCATCGAGCTTTTCCTGCATCGAATAATAGCCCCAGAATTCGCCGTTGAGGAACACGACATAGTCATTTTTCGCCTGTACGCTCAGCGCCATACCGGAAGCAAGCCAAACATTGAGATCATCCCGAAACCGCGCATTATCGTAACTTTCGCCGCCGTTCCGGATGGTGACCGTATCGAATTCCTTGATTTTTTTGCCGTAGCAATCGCGGGCAGCGCCGTCAAAAAAGTCATATTTCATTTTGGAAGCGCCGTAGACATTGCGTGCATAAAAAGTCATACTTTTCTGGGGATAATGGCGGGAGAAGCCGCCTGCAATGCGCACACCGACATCTTCTGCATAGCTGGCAGCCCCGTCTTCATATACTTGAATATGCGCCGGACGCTCCCATTCTCTGCCTTTGTTGAGACAGTTATCATAGAGGTAAATGCCAGATTCTGCGTCAAAAAGATTCGGATAATCGGTGGTGACGGAGAGCACGCGGAGGTCGTGATAATAGGGGGCAGTTTTGCCGATATAGTAGCCATTTGTGATGACTCTGCTGCAAATACCGTCCGGGCTGACAGTGACTGCACGAATGATCATACCCTTTTCGACGGGATCACGGAGCGACACTCTGGCAACATCGGAGATCTTCTGGACAGCGCTTTCCCGGTTCGGCTCTGCGGTATTGTTATAAATGGTGATTGGTTCGGTGTATTTGACCGCAGTTTCAGAGGTACAGGGGTCGGAGCAATCGGTAGTATAGCGGATTGTACAGCCTTCCGGGGCAGTGAGCACAAGGGAAAAGGCATCGTCATAGAAGCCCGCATTCCTCGAAAATACGGGGATTTCGGGTATGGTGAGGGGCGGTGCAAGCTGGTTTTCCGTACCCGGAGAGGGGTTCATTCGATCCCAGGAAGCGGCACCGTCCGCAATTCTGCCGAAGACGATGTCTGTTTCAAGCGCCGGAACAGTGACGGAATCCAGCAAAAAGCTCGTATCTTCTGATGTTTTCGGTGCGGACAGATAGACGGTCTCGCCGGATGCACTGAGCTTGAATGGCGCATGCAGCTCCGTATCAGAAGCGGCGGTATCATCACATAAAACAAGCAAATGCGTGTTTTCCGTGATAATCGTTCCGGCGGGGAAGGTGAAGCGCCAGGGGTCTGTTTCGCGGTCGGAAAGCCCGTATCCGCTGAGATCCAGCGGGGTGCTGCCGCTGTAAAAAAGTTCGATAAAGTCCGGTTTTGCGTTGTTTTTCGTGATATATGCAGTATGATTTGAGGTGCAGACTTCATTGATACAAAGCGATGAAGTGTGCTGCAATCGGGAGCGTTTGAGCAATGTCAGGTCAATTGCGTTCAGGATGCCGTTTCCGTCGGCATCTGCGGCGGCTGCTTCGGCTTCCGATATGGACGATTTTCCTAGCAGATGCGTGTGTAATGCGAATATGGTATCTGCGGCGGAAACGGTTTTGGATACGGCGGTTTGCAGCATGATCTCTGCACTCAGCAGAATGGCAGCGCACATGCAAAGCTGTTTTTTCATGGCGTTCTCCTTTCTTTGCGGGGGCGGCTGTATTGCTTTGAAATAGCAATAATATCACGAAATGCAGCAATATGATTTTATGCAAAACAAGGAAAAATCGGGAAAAATGTGCCGGTTCTGACCGGGTTTGAACGAAAATTACCAAACGGTTTGTTTTTTTGCAGATTTGGCTGCTTTTGCGCAGAAACCATGATTTTTCCGGAAAAAACGTTATTTCGATGGATTTATAGTCATAAAAAGCGCGTGATACGGAATGCCCTGCGTGCATCTCAAAAACGGCGTTTTATAATAGCGATATTATAACATATTATCTGGAAAAGTTCAATGGGAGCAATCAGAAAAAATATACAGTGAGACTGCATTGGAGCAGAATCGGAGCCGGGCTCCCCGCTTCAATGCCAACAA
>DMBA01000160.1:0-3253 GCA_003446315.1 Ruminococcus sp.
TCCAGCCTTTCGCACACATCCGGCAATACTTAACTAATGTATAACCGCACGGAATTAGCGCATTCCATGAAGTTTTATGCACGAAAAATGGTATATTGACATAAAATATTCACAAAACCAACACAATTGCATGCTATGATAAGCACATACAGGCGCAGGTTTTGTATGTTGCCATCGAATCCGGCAGTCCGACGGACTGTGCCCGTATTGACACACATTACCGGAAGGAAGGTACCACTTATGGAAATTACAGATCTTAAGATTCGCAAAATGATGGCAGACGGCAGGCTGCGCGCGATCGTATCCATCACACTGGATCAGATGCTTGCTGTTCACGACATCAAAGTCGTACAAGGAGAAACGCGCCTCTTTGTTGCAATGCCGAGCCGCAAGGATGAAGGCGGCATTTTCCGTGACATCGTGCATCCGATCTCCGCACAGGCAAGAGAGTATCTGGAAAACCAGATCCTGAATGCTTATCAGGAGCAGCTTGCACTGATTCAGGCGGAAGCAGAGATGGAAACCGCAGCGGAGCCGGCAGCACCGGCAGAAGCACCTGCGGAAGCGCCTGCTGCTGAAGCATAATACAGTCAACCGAACATTTTTCCGAGGCATCCGGCGTTTTATGAGCGCCGGATGTTTTTTTCGTTTTTACTGCTGTTCCTGCTGCAAGAGGAAGGCAGTTTTGAGCAAAGCGATCTGTGTTTTGGCATCCTGCACCTGATTCTGCATGACCATCTTCACGGCATCTGCAAGCGGCATCCGGACGACATCCAGAAATTCATCCGCATCCAGATCCTGCGTGTGGGTCAGCGTAATATTGCGTGCGAGATACATATAAATGACCTCTGCATCATAAGCGGGGGTCGGAAAGAGGGTGCCCAGCGGTTCAAGTTTTGCAGCAGAAGCGCCGACTTCCTCCATCAGTTCCCGTTCCGCGCAGACCAGCGGATCCTCGCCGTATTCGAGTTTTCCGGCTGGAATCTCCAGCGTATCGGTATGATGGGGGTAGCGGAACTGCCGCACCATGAGCACCTCGCCCTGATCGGTCAGCGGGACGATGCAAGCCCCGCCGGGATGGTGCACGACCTCACGGAGCGCTTCCGAGCCGTTTTCGAGCAGGACTGTATCTTTTGTGATATGCAGGATCCTGCCGTCATAGACCGGCTCAGATGCGATTTGTTTTTCTTCCAGATGCTTTGCAGCTTCAAGTTTCATCGGATGATTCCTCAGCTTTCTGATCGGTTTGGATCTTTTGATTTTTCTCAGCAGGCGGCAATTGTCTGCTGCCGAGATTTTTACAGGCGGCATAATTGAGATAAGCCAGATGCTCCGACATCATGCCGACGGAAGCATAATCATAGCAATATTTGCGTGCAGCGGTTTTGGGCAGCACATCTTTTTCGCGCACAGCCATCCAGATGAGATAGAGCACGAGTGCCGCCAGACCGCAAAGGGATGTGACCGCACCGCTGCGCAGACCGGGTGTTTCGTAGCGGAACACGATCTGATTATCGCCGGCTTCACAGCGCACCGCCATAAACCCGACATTGACCTTTTCCACCGGCACCGCTTTCCCGTTGACCTCAGCAGACCAGCCGTCCTCATAGGGCACGCTGAAGAAGACCATTTTCGGCTGTTCCAGTGCAATATGGGCACGGAAGCCGTAGGAATCGTAAGAGAAGCTGTCGCAGGTTTGCGCAGCTCTCGCCTTGCAGTATTCCAAAAACTGCGCATCGTCCATGCCATAGCGTTCATTGCCGGGCATCGTGGTCAGGATATCGCTGTACTGTTCCATTTGCTCCGAAGACATTGCAAGCGCCTTGAGCATAAGTTTCTCGCGTGTCAGCGGGACAGTTTCCGCCAGTGCATCCTCATCAATGAAGTAATCATAGGCAAGACCCATCGGGATATAGGCTTCATTTTCATAGATATTGAACCCGTTTGCTTTTTCCTTGAAGCGGAAGCCGGGCATATCCTGCAACAAGCCGGTCTTTTCGGATGATTCCTCGCCTTCCTGCGGTGCTTTATCGCGGTCGAAGTAATAGCGGACACTGAACAGATTGCGCAGCGGATAATGTTTCCGTTCCGGTCTGGAAGCGACATCGCGTGTAATGCCGAGCGCATCATAGAAATCCATGACAGAAGTCGGGACGATGCTGTGGAAGCAGCGCATATTGGAATAGCCCCAGATCATGGGATAATTGTCGTAGTCTTCTGAAATATCGACACGATAGAACTGATCGGCAGGGTCATCCAGCCGGATCTCATCCTTGCCTTTGATGGCAGTATTGACATACAAAGAGGGATTTGCGCCGAGTCCGATGCCGAAATAGAGCATGCCGAATCCGGCACACAGGCAGGAGAACACAGTCATCACAATGACGGTGCGATAGAATCCCCTGCCGCGTTTGCGCATGATAATGGCAGTCACGGCGAAATAGAGCATGATGGCACAAAGAATGAGCATCAGCCAGAAATACCATGCATACCGTGCAAAATCGAACCAGACGATCTCGCCCTCATCGGTTTTGCGCGGGAACAGCGAGATCACGCCGAACCCGATCAGGAACGCGCCGCAGGTAATCAGACCGCCGCGCCATTTGATTTTGGGATTATCGAGTGCATACGCCGTCATCATCGCCATAATGAGGATCGGCATATAGAACCAACGGGCATAATAAGAGCCGTTGAATGTATAGAACATGGAATTGAGAATGGGGATCATGGCACAAACGGTGCAGAGGGCAGTCAGTCTGGTTGCCCAGTGCTTCCGTTTCTGTGTCATAAAGGCGATCACACCCGCCATGGAGAACATGGGGAGATAGCCGCCGATGGAAGCCCATTTGCCGTAATCGGTACGGAACAGATTGGGGCGTGCAGGGGCATCCGGCAGCATAAAGAAGCTCTGGATGATATGCCAGATGCGGACGCGGTCGGAATAGGCGATCATATCGTTTCCGTACAGTCTGGTACGGATGCGGTAGTTATCCATGATTGCAAACGCAGAGGGCAGCAGCATAAAGCATGCGAGCATCACGCCGATGACCGCTTCCAATGCGATGCTGAAAAACTTGCGCAGATCGGCATGGAAGTCCTTTGCGGTGCAGCGTATGATAAAATAGAGGATCACGAAGACCGCCTGACCGGTAAAGAAATAATAATTGAGGATCGCCATAAAAGCGACCGTAACCGCAAAGATGCCGCGCCTGTTTTCATTGACGCGCTGTTCCATTGCGATCAGGAGCAGCGG
>DMBA01000160.1:3376-13970 GCA_003446315.1 Ruminococcus sp.
CCGCCGATCAGAGCAGCCTCTCTGCTGCGGACAAACCGCCGGATATAGGCATAGGCAGTCAGTGCCGCAAAGCCGTGTTTCAGCGCCAGCAGATAGGGGATCAGGTAGAGCGTCCATTCCTGCGGAAACGGGACGGTCAGCCAGAAGAAGGGGCTTCCCATCAGATAGAAGGAATAAGAGCCGAGGAAATTGGAGCCGAGATCGGTTTTCCAGTTCCACCCGAACGCCCCGCTGCGCACAGATTCATGTGCCAGATAATAAAACGGGAGCTGCTGCGAGTTAAAATCGCCGTAATATATGAAATAGCCGCCTGTAAAGAGCATCACAGGCAGGATCATGACCAACAGGATACCGAATCCCAGCAGGAACACGCTTATATACGGTTCACGCCGTTCTGTCAGCGGGCGGCGCACAACCGTTTTCCGTTTGTTACCCATTGTATCTACACCTTTTTTATCCATTATGAATGTATATTTCTATTATAGCACAAAGACCTGCAAATGTAAAGTACATTTGTGCGATTTCCGCAGTAAAAATCTGTCTGCGGTCAATTCATGCCGAAAAAGCGTTCTGTATTTTCGAGGAGCTGCGCTTTGAGTGTATCAGCGTCCATTTTCATATATTTTGCAAGTGCCTCTGCGACATAGCGCACATTCTGCGGCACATTGACGCTGCCCAGCCCCTTGATATTGCGCGGGGTGAGATAAGGTGCATCGGTTTCCGCCATCACGCGGTCTGCGGGGATCAGTTTTACGGCTTCCCGCAGCGCACCGCCGCGCCGTTCATCGCAGATCCAGCCGGTAATGCCGATATAAAAGCCCATATCCAGATAGGCTTTGAGGGTCTGTGCATCGCCGGTAAAGCAGTGCACCACCGATCGTTTGCACTGTTCCGGATGCTTTTTCATCCGCGCAATGAAATCACGGGAAGCGTCCCGTTCATGCAGAAACAGCGGTTTTCCCAGCTCTTCCGCGATTTTGATCTGGTGATCGAAACAGCGGAGCTGATTTTCTCTGGTGGAGAACATGCGGTCATAATCCAGCCCGCACTCCCCAACTGCCACGATCTTCGGATTGCCGGACACGATCTCCCGGATGCGTGCAAAATCCTCTGCTTTTGCGTGGTCTGCGCCGTGCGGATGGATGCCGCATGTGCCGGTGCATGGGTGATTTTTGACGAAAGCATGCACTTGTTCGCTGCTTTTCATATCGGAGCCGGTGAGAACGCAGCGCACGCCTGCTGCTTCCGCATCGGCAATGATCTTCTCCGGATCACGGAACTGCCTGCAAAACAGGTTCAGTCCGATGTCATAATACTGGGGCATAATTTCTCCTTATTCTTTTCGCAGTCAGACAGTGCTGATCTGAATAAACAATGTATATTTCATGTGAATATACATGTGAAGCTGTTTCGGGTCATTTCCGGCAGATCTGCACCGAAACCGTTTGCGCTCCGAACCCGATCAGAAACGGTCACAGATGCGCGGCAATATATTCGCAATATCAGCCGTAAAAGTCGCAACTATATTATAATTCATACGCAGTCAACTGCGGATTTTTGTGCGAAAAAAGGTCTGTTTTCTGCTCATATGGGGTATATTTTGCAGAAAAGCTGCTTTTCGGGGATTTCTGCGTTCTTTGCGCCGCAATTTGCCGGAAATCCTGCTTTTGGTAATATTTTCGTGCAGTTTTCCGCGTTTTCAGGTACTGAGCAGCGCACAAAGCTGCCGTTTCTTCTCTGCCATCAATTCATCAAATCTTGCGAGATAATCATAGGGATATTTGCATTCGGTGAGCCGTTCGATGCCGCGTCTGCCGCCGAGCACTTTCGTAGAAGCACCCGCACCGATGCCGAGGATCGTCTGCGAATCATCCATCATCATGATATTGTAAGCACTTTCAAACCCCGGCTTTGCATATCCCACATTTTCCAGATTCGCCGCCATATTCTTCTGCCGGTAGAGATAATAGGGACGATAACCGGCAGCGGTCAGTGTTTTCTGCGCATATACGACCATTTCGCTGACTGCATCAGCATCCGGCATCGGCAGATTCTGATAAAAATCCGCTGCCTTTTTCAACGCAAGACAATGTACCGTGATATTCTCCGGCGAAAGCGAAACGGCACGGTCGATGCTCTCGCAGAATCCCTGCACCGTATCGCACGGCAATCCTGCGATCAGATCCATATTGATGTTGTCATATCCCATTTCCCGCGCCAGCAGAAACTTGTCTTCCGCATCCTGTGCCGTATGCGGTCTGCCGGCTGCACGCAGCACCTCATCCTGAAAGCTCTGCGGATTCACCGAGATACGGGATACACCAAATTGACGCAGATACGATAAATTCTCTTTGTTAATGGTATCGGGTCTGCCGGCTTCCACCGTGAATTCCCGCAGCGTCTGCCCGTTCACGATCAGCCGGTCGATCCAATCCAGCGGCTGATACAGGTCGATCGTTGTAGGGGTGCCGCCCCCGATATAAACAGAATCAACAGTCAGCCCGAACTGCGCGATGATCTCACTGACCAGCTCCATTTCCGTATGAAGCCGCTTCTCATATTCCGGGATCAGCTTTTTCATGTTCGCAGAGGAGACCGAATTGCTCACAAAAGAGCAGTATTTGCAGCGTGTGGGGCAAAAAGGCACCGAAACATAAATACCGACACCGTTTTTCGGCGCGGCATGCAAATATGGCATCTGCACTTGCAAAATAGACGCGGCAAGCTGCGTTTTTTCTTCCGTCACATGCCAGATATGCCGGAAATCATCCATTGCCTGCTCCAATGTCCCCCGCCGCTGCATGAACTTCCGCAGCAGATTCACCGGACGAATGCCCGTCAGCATGCCCCACTGGGGTGCGATGCCGGTCTGTGCACAAAGCTGCGGATACAGCAGACCGGAAATCTCCCGATCCAGCAAATTATTCGGAATATCCGCAGATACGTTTGTTTCGCGCTGATCCCGTTTGCCGCCGACCGATGCGCTGCAAATCAGTTTTGCCGTACCGCCGGCTGCCGGCATCAGCACCGCCGACACATACTCCCCTTCCGCGGGCAGCTCCGGCGTTTCCGAAAACGTGAATTTCTCCGCCGGCCGGAACAGCTTCAGCAGCGCTTCCAGCTCATATGTGCGGTGATGCCCGTATGTATGAATGACCATCTCTGTCTCCTTCCGCACATCACAGCTTGCGCGGAATCAGATAATGCCCGTATTGCCGTTCAAAATCCAGCGTTGTGCTGTCAAAATGGCCGCAATAGACCTTGCAGTCGCCTTCCAGTGCGCCCAGCTTTGCCAGCGAACTCCGCATATCATGAATGTTGCCGCCGGGGAAATCCACTCTGCCGACTCCCTGCCGGAACAGCGTATCGCCCGAAAACAGGATGTCTTCATGCCGGAAGCAGCAGCCGCCCGGTGTATGTCCGGGGGTGTGAATCACCTCAAATGTCAGTTCTTCCGAGAATTTCAGCGTTTCATGATCTGCAAAGAACCGGATCATTTTGGTATCCGGCTGACGGTAAAGCGAGGCAAAACCCAGCCCCGCTGCCATGCTCGCATCAACAGAACGCAGCATCGGTTCATCCAGCGGATGCACATACAGCGGGATCGCAAACGCTGCGATCAGCTCCGCCGCTGCCCCGAAATGATCGAAATGCGCATGCGTCAGCAGGATCGCAAGCGGTTTCAATTCCTGTCTCCGGATCTCGCTGCGGATCGTTTCCGGCTCTGCGCCCGGATCAATGATGACCGCATTCTTTTCTTCGTCCGAAACAAGATAGCAGTTCGCCGACAATTCTCCGACGGCAAGTTGTGTGACATGCAGCATAAAAATATTATCCTTTCTGATTCAAAAGAGGTGTCCGCAAACCATGCATCAATACGCTGCACGGTCTGCGGAAATCACATCGCGGACGGAACGCAGTCTCGTCAGCAGTGTCTGAAGCTGCTCCAGCGAGCTGACCCTTACCGTTGCCTGAAGCATCGCATCTCCGCTTTTTACCATGTGGAAATTGAAATTCGAAACGGGCAGGTGTGCTTCCCCGATCACCGTTGTCAATTCCCCGAGAATGCTCATGCTGTTGACGCAAAGCACCTCAATATTCGCATTCATCTCGCCCGGCGTGATATTGGATGCCCAATGTGCCGGGATCCAGCGCCCAAGCTCCTCGGAATCGCCCCGCGCTACGGCATCCTGATACTTCTTGCACTGCTGCTTATGGATCGTGATGCCGTGCCCGACCGTCGTGAAGCCGATGATCGGTTCGCCTTGCAGCGGCGAACAGCATTTCGCCAGCTTCACTTCCATCTGATCCACGCCGTCCACAATCACGCCGCTGCCGCCCTTCGCCGGCTTTTCCAGTGCGATCGGATCCGGATTCTGTGCTTCCGTATTGCCGTATCTGCGCAAATAATGATCTCTGATCCGCGGCATCAGCTTGACCAGCGAGAAACCGCCGTATCCCACCGCTGCAAAGAAATCATCCAGTGTTTCACAATTGAGCTGTTTCAGATCCTCTTTGACGATCGTTTCAAACTGCTCCTGCGTCATGTTCAGACGCAGACGGCGGCATTCATGCTCGATGCTCGCCTTGCCCGCTGCAATGTTCTCCGGCCGCTTTTCCCGCTTGAACCAGGAACGGATCTTGCCGCGTGCTTCATTCGTTTTGACCAGATCCAGCCAGTTGCGGTTCGGGCCTTTATTCGGGTCTTTGCTCGTCAGAATCTCACAGACTTCGCCTGTGCTCAGCCGGTAAGAAAGCGGCACGATCCTGCCGTCAACCTTTGCGCCCGTCATGCGGTGCCCGATCTCTGTGTGGATGTGATACGCAAAATCAATGACCGTTGAGCCGACCGGCAAGCCGATCGACTTGCCCTTCGGGGTCAGCACGACCACTTCTTCCGGTGCAATATCATTCTTAATCGTGCTGACCAGTTCTTCCGGATCATCACTCGCCTGCTGCGTTTCCAGCACCTGCCGCACCCATGCGATCCGCGTATCCAGCACCGTGCTGCCCTGAATATGCTCCTTATACTTCCAGTGCGCTGCAACGCCGTATTCTGCATTGGCATGCATCTCCCATGTCCGGATCTGCACCTCGAACGGGATGCCCTCTTTGCCCAGTACCGATGTGTGCAGCGACTGATAGCCGTTCTGCTTCGGGTTTGCAATATAATCCTTGAACCGGTTCGGAATCGGGCGGAACATATCATGGATCATGCCGAGCACGCTGTAACATTCATTGTCTGTTGTCACAATCACGCGCACAGCGTATTTATCATAGATCTCGTCAATCGTCTTGTGCTTGATATATACCTTCTTATAAATGCCGTAGATGCTCTTGACTCTGCCGTCGATCTGCGGCGGATTGACGAAATCTTCCGAACGGAACCGTTCTGCGATCCGTTCCTTGATGCTCTCAATAAACGCTTCCCGTTCTTCCTTCTTGTTATCCAGCAGATTTTCGATCTCTGAATACGCAAAATGATCCAGATAATAAAAGGAAAGATCTTCCAGCTCTTCCTGCACCGATGTGATGCCCAGCCGGTGTGCGATCGGAGCATAAACATTCATCGTTTCAAATGCAGTTGCCTGCTGCTTGTGCTCCGGACGGTATTGCAGCGTGCGCATATTGTGCAGTCTGTCCGCCAGCTTGATAATCATGACACGGATATCCTGCGACATCGCCAGCAGGATCTTCATGACATTGCCTGCCTGCTGCTCCTCTTTCGTGAACGTCGGGACTTTTGCCAGCTTCGTGACACCGTCTACCAGCATTGCGACATCATGCCCGAACCGCTTCTGTACGTCCTCGCGTGTCGCATCCGTATCTTCTACCACATCGTGCAGCAATGCCGCACATAATGTATCGGTATCCATGCCAAGCTCCAGCAGGATATATGCCACCGCAACCGGATGAATGATATACGGCTCACCGGATGAGCGCGTCTGCCCTTCATGACACTGTGCGGCAAATTCATACGCTGCAATCAGCTTGCTGATGTCGTATTGCCTGTCATCTGTCAGGATCTTCGAAATAATCATGTCAATGGTATATGTTTCATTATGAAAATCCGGCATAAACATTCTCCTCTCCGTCCGTCTGCTTCGCTGCCCGTTCTCTGTTTGCCTCTCCCGCTGCTACCTGCCCGCTGCAAGCCGCAGAATCTGACGGTAACGAACGGAATCATTCAGATCCCGCTTCTGTACGTTCTCCGCCCGCATCAGTTTATCATCTGCGGCATCATAGATCAGCAGCCCCAGTTCACTGAATATATCTGCGATCATCCGGACGCGGCAGCGGTTCATCCCGCTTGACCGCAGCAGATCGCATACTCTTGCCGCGGATAAGCTGCCTGCCCGCTGCACAAGCTGATAAACTGCCACCAGATCCTGTCTGTGCGGACACATCCGCTGATAATACGCCGGGGACGGCAGGGCTTCCCCGCGCATGTAGGTATCATATGCCGTTTGTGCGGCGATCGCCTGCTCCTGCGCTGCTGCCGAACTGCGCCAGTCCTCTGCACGCAGGGTCAGTGACGGTCTGCCCTGATACGTCCGGACATCCGCACTCACCAGAAGGTCAATCGTCATGCCCGGCTGAAGCCCCGTTTCCGCAGGGGCGATCCGGAACATCAGCACTTCCTGCTGCATCCCGCTTTTCCGGATGCGCAGCTTTGTGTGCACACCGCCCGAAAGCGGCAGGATCTCTGTGATCTGTACCGCTTCCAATACAAACAGCGGCTTCGGATTCCCTTCCCCGAACGGCTCCAGTACCGACAAGCCGCTGACATTCTCGACCGTCAGCATATTCGGCTCAACTGCGCGTTCTGCATGCACCGTCATGATGGGCATGACCGGATTCGCTTTCGCTGCATATGCCTGTATCGCTGCACAAAACGCATCTTTCTCCGATTCAGACACCGTGAAGCCGCCTGCCCCCGGATGTCCGCCGTATCGCACCAGATGCGCTTCGCATGCCTTTAAGCATTCAAATACCGAAAAATCACCGAAACTGCGGGCGGATCCGCGGTAACCGTCTGTTTCCCGCGACATCAGAAAACACGGCTTGCCGAATCGCTCCTGCAAACGCGCCGCCACAATGCCGATCACGCCGTGATGCCAGTTTTCACCCGAAAATACCAGCACTCTCTCACTGATCCGCTTCGGCTCTTCCCGGATCTGCGTCAGGATCTCTGCAAGGATCTCCTGCTCTGTTTTTCTTCTCGCATCGTTCAGCGAATGGATCTCTGCTGCCAGCATCTGCGCTTCATCCGGATCATCCGTCAGAAACAGCTTCGCTGCGATGGATGCCGACGCAAATCTGCCTGCCGCATTGATGCGCGGTATGATCTGGAAGGCTGCCGTCTGCGCACTCACCGGCGCGTTTTCTTCGATCCCGCAGACCGCCATCAGCGAAAGCAGCCCAAGGCGCTCTGTATTGGACAAAAGCTGTAAGCCGCGCTGCACGATAAACCGGTTCTCATCCGTCAGCGGCATCACATCACCGATGGTCGCAAGTGCCGCAAGATCGCCGAATTGCTCCAGCGCCGGCTCCCAGTCGCCGCCGTCCATCGCTGCGATCAGTTTCAATACCACAACGGCACCGCAGATCGTCTTATACGGCGACGGGCACCCCGGCTGAAACGGATCGACCAGCGCTGCTGCTTCCGGCAGGACATCGCCCGGACGGTGATGGTCTGTAATCACCAGATCCATGCCCAGCGAACGGATCAGCTTTGCTTCCTCTACCGCCGAAATGCCGTTATCCACCGTCACGATCAATGAGACACCTTCCGCTTTCAGCTCCTGTATCTTCTCCGCACGCATGCCGTATCCCTCTTTGCGCGTCGGGATATACCATGTCACATCTGCGCCCGCACAGCTCAGCCAGTCTGTCAGCATGACCGTTGATGTCACGCCGTCACAGTCATAATCTCCGTATACACAAATGCGTTCGCCGCTTTCTGCTGCTTGCAGGATCCGCTGCGCCGCCTGTTCCATACCTTTCAGCAAAAACGGATCCGATAATCCCGGTACATCCAGCATTTCAGATGCCCGTTCCAGCGATCCGATCCCGCGTGATGCCAATACTTCTGCGCAAAGCTGTGTGATGCCGCCCTGTCGATGCAGCTTTTCTGCTGCTTCTGCATTCGGCTTGCCGATTTCCCATCGTTTCAGCAAACTCATTCCACCTCGCTGTTCTGGTTGTTAGTCTTATCTTATAAGTATACCATTTTTACCACGAAAATGCAAGAGATAAAATGCACTGATTTTCCGTCCCCATATACGCACTGTTTGACTGTCATCATTCCGTCATAAGTTTGTTACCGCAGATAAATTGACAAATTCACCAAAATATGCTATAATGTCTTGCAGAGACAGCAGGACGCTGTTTCCTGTGAACAGCTATTGTACAAACAGGAGGTACAAAATGAGCAATGTTGGATTGAAAATTGCCGGTGTTGTCGGCGTTGTTGCCGTCCTCGGCGGCGGATGTGCTGCTGCATATGCATTTTCCGACACCGTAAAGAATCAGGTAAAACTCGCAACTTCCTCTCCGGAAGATTACTTTCACTGGGTCTATGATAAAAATGTTGCAGATCTCGCTGACGGCAGCGCTGCCGCTTATCAGAAAGGGCTTGACCGCACAAACGGTTCTGCTGCAACACACTGTGAGCTGCGCTTCACACCCTCGGAAGACTGCAAATCGCTTGTGCTGGAACAGATCGGCGCAGATGATTCCGGTGAGACAGGCAAACGCATCAGCGATATCGTCAACAACATGAACACAGTGGTGCTCTCTGCCGATGCCGCAGGCGGCGGAAACGGTCTGAGCGAACAGTTCAAGCTGCTCGTCAATGACACCGAAGTCACTTCCGCAGAAGCAGCCGCCGACCTCGAAGGTCAGAGCATTTATATGCGCGTGCCGGAGCTTTCTGAGCGCTGGATCAACATGCCGCTGGATCTCGGCGAATCCGGCAGCACCTTCGATTTTGCAATGAATCCCGGCGCTTATCTCTCCGCTTCCGATCTCTCCGGTCTGATCTCCAAATACTGCCTGCTTCCGGTGCAGGATCTCCAGACTGTCACCGTTGAAAAGAAGCAGAGCGTCAATATCGGGGCAATCAGTACGGAATATACGGCAATGACCGTTGACCTCACGCTCGATGATGTCGTCAATATCGTTTCCAAGATCACCGATGCAGCAAGCACCGATGAAACACTCCTCAAGCTCGCACCCGATCAGGATGCATTTACTGCCGCTTTGGTCGATATCGGCGAAAATATCCGGACAGCCGCTGAAAACGTCGATTCCACCGAAACCGTGAAGTTTACCACTTATGTCGATGCGACCGGTACCATCCGCGGCTTCTATGTCGCTCCCGATCAGCAGAATTCGTTCTTCGCAGGCGTTGGCATGCAGGACGGTCAGCTCGCTGCTTCCGTTCAGCTCTCCGCACTCGGCACCGATTATATCAAAATGTCTGCAAAGTCTGATACTTCCGGAAACGGTGACTTTAAGTGCACCCTCGATGATCTTTCCTTCTCCGGCACATTCTCCGATCTCCACATCTCCAATCCGGAAAAAGGCTATGTGACCGGTAACCTCACCATCAATTATGAGGACTATGAGGCAATCCCTGTGACCTTCTCCGAAGACGGCAACGGTCAGAAGATCACCTATGAGCTGAATCTCGAAGGCACTGACTACGGTTCTCTGGAACTCTATTACAGCATGAACAGCGATCTTGCACCGATCGAGCCGGATAAATCTTCTGCGCTTGAAGTAAAGGACAATGATTTCAATGTCATGGATTATACCAATCAGGATGATCTGACCGAATATGTCACCACCGTTCTGACCCGACTGGGTCTGGATGAAGAAGATGCAAAGTCCGTCGGTATGTCCGTCGGTGCGATGTTCTTCATGTATTACTGATCTGCACGCAGATTGAATCTCAGCGCCGCAGTATTTCTGATTCGCAGTGATGCAGTCGGAAATGCTGCGGCGTTTTCCAGCAGTTCCCTGCACAGATGCATATGCAAAATGCCCCGAAGTGACCGGTTCAAACCCAATCACTCCGGGGCAGAATTGTCCTTTTTTTCGGGGATGAGACAGCACCCCATTTCGAATCCGTCAGAAATGCCGATGGATTCAGTGGTTCCTTATGAGAACAGATCAAAGCTGGTTGCACGCCAGCCCCAGCCGTTGTTGACCAATGTCCAGCGGATCGTGGAAATATATTCATTCCGTGTGCCCGCTTCTGCTTTGGTCAGTACGGTGTCAAAATGCACATCCACGGTGCAGAGTTTCTCGGAATAGGTGCGGACTGCCTGTACTTCTACCTGATCTTCTCTGGTATCATACTCGTTGTTCCAGTAAATATCGTTGATGATCTCCTGCATCAGAACGGCTGCTTCGGATCCCGGCATCAGATAATTATTCAGCACCGCAATATTGTTATAGCGGTCTTTGTTTTTGTTGATGACGTAATCCATATATGCTCTGGTCGCTTTGTCCGCAAATTCAACCAGTGCAGGATCCGGATTTGCATCCGGCGGATACGGAAAATGATATTCCTGCACCGCTGCCT
>DMBA01000279.1 GCA_003446315.1 Ruminococcus sp.
TTACTACCATTTTTACTACTAACGACGTCCGCAGTTTGCAAAATCTTGCCGCGTTTAGTCGTTTTCGCCCCGTTCTGCCAAATTGGTAGTAGAAAAAATATGCCGCGATATACCGCGCAAAATACGGCAATACAGAGCAAATCAGAGAGGAAAAAACGTATGATTAGAGTTATGTTTGTCTGCCACGGCAATATTTGCCGTTCACCGATGGCAGAAATGATATTGAAAGATATGGTAAGGCGGCGGGGGCTGGAATCACAATTTGTGATCGCATCCAGTGCAACCAGTACAGAGGAAATCTGGGGGAATCGCGGGAATCCGATCTATCCCCCGGCGAAAGATGAACTGAAACGGAGAGGAATACCGTGTGAAACGCATTATGCCGTACAACTCCGGAAAAAAGATTATTTGTTATATGATTATCTGATTGGGATGGACAGCATGAATATCAGAAATATGCTGCGAATAACCGGCGGCGATCCGGATCACAAAATCCGGAAATTGTTATCATTTACAGAACGGGACGACGATGTGGCAGACCCGTGGTTCACGGGAAAATTCGGCAAAACATATGATGATATTGCACGAGGCTGTGAAGCACTGCTGCAAACTGTTTTGAAAGGAGAATCAGCATGATATGTCCGATTTGCAGAGACACGGTTTTATTGTCAAAGCCTGCGGAAGATGCAAACAAAGCAGATATGCATGTGGTGCAGAATCTCAAAGATACATTGGCTGCGAATGCAGAACAATGTGTCGGAATGGCAGCGAATATGATCGGTGTTCCAAAGCGGATCATCGCAATTTTGCTACCAGGAACGTCGATTCCGATGCTGATGATCAATCCGCGGATCCTGACAAGATCCGCACCGTATGAAACAGAAGAAGGATGCCTGTCGCTGCCGGGCGTTCGAAAAGTAACCCGATATCGTGTGATCTCGGTGGAATGGCAGAATATCGGAATGCAGAAACAAAAGCGTAAATTTGAGGGCTATCCCGCACAGATCATTCAGCATGAACTCGATCATTGCAATGGAATTTTGGTGTAATATTGCGTTACTTTGGTCAATACAGAAGATAGGCGGGAAATGAAATGAAGCAGCAGCAACAATCCAATATCAATTTTTTTGCAAATCTGGGCGCATCCTGCTATGTTATAAAAGGGAGAAATGGTGATTTGTTAATTGATACAGGATTTTATTTTACATGGAAGAAATTGCAGAAATGGCTTTCAAACTATCAGATCAAACATGTTTTTTTGACGCATGCGCATGCAGATCATGATTGGAATGCGGCGAGAATGCAGCAAAACGGAGCACAAATATTACTGCATATAGATGATAAAAACTTGCGGCAAGCGTTTTCTGCACAGCCGGTAAGCGCAATATTTCCAAAGGAGAAAGTACGGGTTGCGATTCAGAAGATCGGGACGTGCTTTCTGAAAAGTACGCCGTATGAACCGGAAATCTACATTAAAAACGAGGATACAGCCGTTTTGAAAACGCTTGGCTATGATGCAGAAATCGTGATGCTGCCGGGTCATACGCTTGGTTCGATGGGTGTTCTTCATCATGATGTGCTTTATTGCGGGGATGCGTTCACAATGATTCATAACTGCCCGGAAATTGCGCCGACTGGAGTGAGTATACAAAAAATGCGCAATTCTTTGCAGAAAATCTTAAATATCAATCCGGCATGGCTTGCTTGCGGACACGGTGCGCCGGTAAGAATGCGGGAAGCGCGTCCCGTGATCGAAGCGTTCTTGCATGAGGAATGAGAAAATGATCGAAACAGCGAGACTTTTGCTGAGAGAATACAAGACAGATGATCTTGATGATCTATATGAAATTCTGTCCGATCCGGAGACCATGCAGCATTATCCGGCACCGTTTGACAGAGAAAAAACGAAAAACTGGATCAAATGGAATCTGGAGAATTATGAACGGTATAGATTTGGCATGTGGGCTGTCGTTCTGAAAAAAACGAATGTATTCATCGGAGATTGCGGCATAACGCTCCAGAATATAGACGGGGAAATGCTGCCCGAAATCGGCTATCACATTCACAAACAGCATTGGCGAAATGGATTTGCCAAAGAAGCGGCGAGTGCGGTGCGGGATTGGTGCTTCGAAAATACGGAATATCAGACCATTTATTCGTATATGAAATATGACAATGTTGCTTCATTTTCGACAGCAATTGCCATTGGAATGCGAAAGGTGAAGGAATATCCCGATCCGCACAATACGCGCTCGTTTGTCTATGCAATTACGCGGGCGGAATGGAAGCGACTGAAGATGAAAAACGAATCGAATTGCTGCGGCGCGTTTATGTGAAATGCTCCGCAGTTTTTTCTGAAAATGTCAAAGTGACGGGAACATACAGACGAATGAGATTCAATTTGTGCTAATACGACAAAACATACATCACTTCTTGCATTTTCTACATGATTCTGGTATAATATAATATGAACGAATTTACATTTTGAAAGAAGGGATTTCATGGCGGATACTATATATAATATGATTGAATCGCTCTGCAAATTGCGGGGCGTTTCCGGCCGTGAAAAAGCAGTTGGGATGGCTGCTGCGGAGATGCTGCGGCAGTATGTACCGGATGCCGAATATGCAGACGGCTCTGTGACTGCGCATTTAGGGAATGACCCGGATTTGCCGACGCTTTTGCTCTGCGCACATTTGGATCAGGTTGGATTTCTGGTCACAGGAATAACCGATGACGGCTTTTTGCGCGTTGGCGCTGTCGGGGGAATTGATCATCGGTTATTGCTGGGGCAGCCGGTAGCTGTTATGACAAAATCGCAAATTTTGAGAGGCGTTTTCTCGATTTTACCCCCGCATCTTTTGAAAGGTGAGCAGGCTGTTCCGGATGACGCGCAGCTTTGTGTTGATCTTGGTTATTCGAGCAAAGAGCAGATTGCGGATATTGTATCCTGCGGTGATGCGGTATATTATAATGTTGCGCCGAAGCGCCTGAAAAATCATAAAATGACTGCACCTGCTTTGGATGATCGCTGCGGTGTTGCAGCGCTGATCCGAACAGCAGAACTTCTTTCTGAATCAAAAAAACTTCGCTGCAACGTGATTTTTGTGTTCAGCGGTCAAGAAGAAAGAAGTGGCAGAGGTGCCAAAAAGGCAGCTTATCAGTTTGCGGCAGATTATGCCATTGCGGTTGATGTGACATTTGGAATGGCACATGGCGAGGATCCTTCTGAATGCATGGAACTTGGAAAAGGTGCTGCAATCGGGATTTCATCTGTATTGTCCAAGGAGTTGTCTGACGCATTGCTGCAAACCGCAATAAATGAGAATATTCCTTATCAGATTGAAGTGATGCCCGGAACGACCGGTACAGATGCAGATTCACTTGCACTTGCCCCGGGCGGCAGTGCATCCGGCACAGTGTCGATTCCGCTTCGGAATATGCATACGCCGGTTGAGGTGATTGATTTGGAAGACATTGAAAAAACAGCGCAGCTTCTTGCGAAATATGCCGAAAGGTGTGGAAAATGATGAATGTGACGGAACTGAAAAAGTTATGTTCTCTTTGCGGCACTTCCGGCAGAGAGAATGCGGTTCGTTCGTATATTTTGAACGCAATTTCTAAGATGAATTTGCCGGCTGATTCGGTGAAAACAGATCGTCTCGGCAACATTCTTGTGCATAAAAAAGGCAGAACCACTGCAAAGAAACGGGTGCTGTTTTCCGCACATATGGACGAAGTTGCGCTGATGGTCACACAGGTGAATGCTGACGGAACACTGGCATTTGATATGGTTGGCGGGATCAATGCGGCGGCAGTGATTGGCAGACAGGTTCAGGTCGGAACGGATATGATCCCGGGCGTGATCGGCTGCAAACCGATCCATTTGTTAAGCAAAGAAGCACGGAAAAAACCGGCAGAGATGTCAGCACTTTACTGTGATATCGGGACAGATACAAAGGAAGAAACACTTTCTTATGTGAAGCCCGGTGATATTATATATTTTTGCGAAAATGCGTCAGAATTCGGCGATGGTTCATTTGTATCCAAAGCGATAGACGATCGTTTCGGCTGTGCGATCCTGCTCGATCTGCTCCGGAAAGATCTGCCGTATGACATGGATTTTTCATTTGTCGTGCAGGAAGAAGTCGGATTGCGCGGGGCAGGCGTTGCGGCAGCAGCAGTTGATCCGGAGTTCGCAGTGATCTTTGAAGCGACTACGGCAGCGGATATTCCCGGCTCAGAAGGCGGCGATCGGGTTTGTGAACTTGGTGCCGGCGCAGTCCTCTCCTTTATTGACGGAAGAACCGTTTATGATAAGGATTTGTATGATCTTGCGGTTCGGATCTGTGACGAAAACCAGATTCCCTGGCAGACAAAATCAAAAATTGCGGGCGGTAACGATGCCGGCGCGATTCAGAGTGCCGGAAACGGTGTGCGTGTACTAGCAGTCAGTGTGCCGTGCCGATATTTGCACGCACCTGAATCCGTGATTCGGCTTTGTGATGCGGAAGCGTGTGAAAAGCTCGCAGATGCGCTTGTTTCAGCAATTCAGGGGGCAGAACTGTGATTACGGAAATTCAGCGGAAATCCGAAGTGGATCGAAAATCCCTTTCTGTTTGTCATTATGGCAGAAAAATCCTTTGCTGTCTGGTTGCGTATGGCACAAAATATAGCTTTTGCAGGTTTTTTCGGCTGCGGTCGCACGATCAGACAGCGTGGATGATGCTGCAAAACAGTACGCTTTTGATTAGTTCGCAGGCAGATTTCACGCACGACAGTGATGCGGCAGCAGAATTGTCATTATTTATTGCGATGCATAAACCGTTTCGAGTCGAGGGCGCACAATCCTTATTGCAGGGTTTGCAGCTACCGGGTTATCAGACGCTGCACCGTTCTGTATTTCGGCTGGAGCCGGGCGGCATTTCGCCTGTTTTCGATCCGGAGCAGGTGAATCGTGCGCCGAAACTGGATGATGTTTATGCGATTCTGGCGGAAGGATTCCCGAATCTGATCGCATATGATATCTGGCTGACGGACACTTCGCATATGGTGCGGCGCGGTCTGCGGCAATGCTATACCTATTTTAATGTCACAGCGGCAACCGCAATTTATGACTATGGAGATCAGGTGTTGATCGGGCAGGTTGCAACGAAAATTGCAGCCCGCGGAAAAGGATATGCGCGTGATTTTTTGCATTGGATCGCAAATGATCTGGAAGCCCGCGGGAAAACCGGCATTTTATATGCGCTGGATATCCGCAAGAGCTTTTATGAGGAGATCGGCTTTACGCTGATCGAATCGGAGTTTGTCTGGGAACGGCTGCACGATGCAGAACCGGACGGCGGAAAGGGCATTCTGTAATCAATCGACGGAAATACGACAGTTTCCGTTCGTATACTATTATATAGGAGATTTCATGGATAACGAGTTTTCATTTGATCCGGGATTGCTTGCTGCGGCAGCAGAAGCGGAACGATCTGCAAGACCGGAATTTGACGAAATTGAAGCGATTTCACAGCATGCGTCCGCAAAGGTGCTGCATGCGTTTCAAAAAGAACGAGTGTCGGCAGCCTGTTTTGCCGGCGCAAACGGTTATGGCTATGACGATGTCGGGCGTGATACGCTGGATCGTGTCTGGGCGGACGTGTTCCACACCGAAGATGCACTGGTTCGGCATCATTTTGTATCCGGCACGCATGCGCTTTCAACGGCTTTGTTCGGTGTACTGCGTACCGGAGACAAGATCGTTTCTGTGACCGGTTCGCCGTATGATACGCTGGAAGAGGTCATCGGGATCCGCGGGCAGGGGAATGGTTCGCTTGCAGATTTCGGCGTGCAATACAGTCAGTGTGATCTGACAGCGGAAGGCAGACCGGATTTTGCGCAGATTCCGGAAGCAGTTGCCGGTGCGAAGGTTGTTTATTTGCAGCGTTCCCGCGGTTATTCGCTGCGTCCGGCGCTTTCGATCGCAGATATTGCGAAAATCGTCGAATTAACGCGGAAAACGAATCCTGATGCGATTGTAATGGTTGATAATTGTTATGGTGAATTTGTCGATTACAATGAGCCTTCGGATGTCGGTGCGGATCTCATCATCGGTTCGCTGATCAAGAATCCGGGCGGCGGCATTGCGGAAACCGGCGGCTATATTGCCGGCAAAAAGGCATTGGTCGAGCAGTGTGCATACCGGCTGACCTGTGTCGGCATGGGCAAAGAGGTCGGATGTTCTCTGAATCAGTGCCGTTCCATGTATCTCGGCTTGTTTATGGCACCGGAAGTGGTTGCAAATGCGCGGAAAACCGGTGCGTTTGCTGCTGCGTTATTCCGGCAGCTCGGCTTTGAATGCCTGCCCGAACGCGGACAAACGGCGGGTGATATCATCACGGTGCTGGCGCTGCGTTCTCCGGAAGCAATGGAAGCCTTTTGTGCCGGGATCCAGGCAGGCTCGCCGGTGGATTCCTATGTGACACCGGAAGCATGGGATATGCCGGGCTACGAAAGCAAGGTCATTATGGCAGCAGGCACCTTTACAGGCGGCGCATCCATCGAGCTTTCCGCAGATGGCCCGATGCGTGATCCGTATGCAGTTTATTTGCAGGGCGGCATCACATACGGCAGCGGAAAACTGGGCATATTGACCGCTGCGCAAAAAATGCTGGAGCGTGGTTTGATTACGCTGTAAATAATGTAACTGCGTGCTTTTTCAGTAGAAATCGTATGCGGAATGAAAGGATGAGTACAGTGGCAGAACCGGAAAAAAAAGGCGAGTTTTCGATGGATGATTATTTCAAAGAAGGACTCTCCGACGGGAAAGAACCCAATAATCCGTTTGAAATTACAGAAACAGATGCAAAAAAGCAAAAGAGTAAAAGCAGCAGCCGCAGCGGCTCCAAGCGCGGCATGCAGTTCAAGCGCATTCTGATCGCGGCAGCAATTGCAGTCGTTCTGCTTCTTGCACTTGTCATTTTTATTATGATCAAGCTGCGGCAGAATGACGGTGCGCGTTATGCGCAAAAACTCTCGGAAAACATTGGTTCACAGGTTTCTGTGGCGCAGAAAAATGCAGATATTACGTTGAATCCGGAGTCTGCTTATCCAACCCTGAATCAATTGTTTGCGTCCTATCAGGGCATCGCGGAGAGCCGGAAAAGCTGTCGGGTCCAGGGCGTAAAGCTGCCGGAATGGGCAATTTTCTGCAATACGGATGTTGATGATCTGACCAATGTCACATATTATAATTACGAGCTGCTGGAGAAAAATGTGTTCGGAACAGAACGGAAATCTTATCTTGATCCGAATCTCGTGACAGTCGGTGCAGCGGCAGATCAGGTGGAAGCATATCTTGATCTGGAGCCTTACCGGATCCAGTATTTGCAGGGCAAGACTGCGCTGCGGGAGTATCGTTATTGCTATCAGGATGCTGAAACAGGCGATACGGTTGCATATATTATCACAGCAATATGGGACGAAAACGGCGCATTGACCAGCATTTCTGACAGCCGCAAGAATTATATTGCGACGCTGCTGGCAAGTCCGGATCCGTCTTTGTAAGAATCGGAACTGCCAGATTAGAATGTATCTGATTTAATAATTATGAAAAACGTTCCGAATCGTTACAAAATGACTACAATTTGAAAGCAAATCGGTGTAAACCGGAATTTTGCATTGACAGAATGCCGGTTTCCTGTTAAAATGTATGATGGAATCAATATCTGTTTCCCCGCATGCAAGAAGTTGAAGGCGGGAAGGGAAGGAGTTATGCAATGAGCGATCTGAAGCTATGCTTTGGGTGCATGGAACCGTTGGGCGACGATTCTGTATGCGTACATTGCGGCTACGATCAGAACACGACATGGCTTGCAAATTACTTAAAGCCCGGTACGGTTCTGCATGAACGCTTTATGGTCGGCAAGGTGCTCAGCGCAAATGGTGAGGGCGTGACCTATGTCGGTTATGATGAATCGGTGGAATGCAAGGTGCTGATTCGGGAATATTTCCCGGAGCGCCTTTGCAGCAGAGTGACTGCGACCGGTGCGGTCAATGTCAAATATGACCATCTTGCGCAGTATAAGGCGCTGATGGCAGAGTATACCGAGATGAACAAAGCGCTTGCCCGAATGCGGGATCTCAGTCATCTGAATCCTGCACTTGACATGTTTGCAGAGAATAACACCACATATGCAGTTTATGAGTATCTGGAAGGCGGCACGCTGCTGGAATATCTCAAGGAGAATGCCGGTGAATTGAGCTGGAATATCGTCAGACGGATCTTCCCGCCGCTGTTTACGACACTGAGCCTGCTGCACAATGCAGGTGTACTGCACCGCGGATTGAGCCCGGAAACCATCTGGGTAACCGATAAAGGTGAGATCAAGCTGACCGGATTCTGCATTTCTGCCGTGCGGACGAATGATACCGAGCTGGATGCAGAGCTGTTTGACGGCTATGCAGCGCCGGAGCAGTATTTTGCAGACCGTCAGCAGGGAACATGGACAGATGTATACGGCATTTGTGCCGTGCTTTACCGGATCCTGACCGGATGCCGTGCAACGGATGCCATTTCCCGTCAGGATTATGATATTCTGGTACCGCCGGCTGAATTGAACCCGCAGGTTCCGGAAAGTGTATCGAACGGCATCATGCAGGGTCTGGAGCTGGATGGCAGCAAGCGTGTCCGCACCATCACAGATCTTGTGACGCTGCTGTTCGGCGATGTGAATGAAGAATCCGATGCCGCGCATAAGAAGGAAAACACAGCCGTGTTTGAGCCGCAGCATGGTTCTGCTGCACCGCGGCGTACACACCCGGCAAACCGCAGCGGTCAGCAGCGCCGCCCGCAGCAAGGCGGCAGACCCGTCAACCGTTCCGGCGGTCAGCGCCGACCGGCAGGCAGCGGACAATATGCACACCAGCGTCGTTCTCCGAACGGCGGATATACCAGAAACCGGAAGGAAGAGGAGATCAGCATATTTGAGCGCGTGCGTGCACCGCTGCTGATCGCATTCCTGTTTGTCTGTATCATCACGATCATCGTCATTGGCATCATTCATATTATGAATATGCGCGACGATTCGGATACTGCCAATACGAGAGACCGCAATAGTTCTGTTGTGGATAATGTTGAGCCGGCAGAAGGGGAGAATTCCGAAGAGGAGCTGCATCCGGATTCGATTGTTCCGGATCTGGTCGGCAAGAATTATCAGATCAAGCGCGATGAAATGGCTGGATGGCTGGATCTGGATCCGATTTTTGAGTTCAATGAGAATGTATTGAAAGATAATATTTTCTGGCAGGAATTTGAAGTCGGTTCTGATTTCGTCAGCGGCTCCACGATGAAAGTCAAGGTCAGCCTTGGAACATCCATTCTGGTTCTGCCTGATTTCAGCGGCGAGCGTTTGCAGTCGTATGTCAAGAAGCTGGAAGAAATGGGCTTTGTTGCGGCTGTAGACGGCGGCAATGACAGCTCCGTGAACTTTAACAACAACAATGTGAACGGCATGACAACCACCAGACGCAATGATGACGGCTCTGTTGTGACCACAACGAATGAAAACGGCAAAGAGCAGCATGTTATCTATAAAGCCAAGGTCGATTATAACTATTCGAACGGTTTTGTCTGTGCGGTTGATCCGCCCCCGATGACCGTCATTGATGCGCTCGGCGATTACACGATCACCGTATATTATGCGTATAATCCGGTCAACGACACCTATGTTTATACGCAGTCATCTTATAACGGCACAACAAACCGTGCCCGCACCACAACCAAAACAACCACGACCGGTTCCCGTACCACTACCACAAGACCGGTTGTTGAAACAGAAGCACCGCGGACAGAAGCGCCTTCCACCGAACCGCCCGTGCAGACCGCACCGCCGGCTACAGATCCGCCTGTCAGCCCGCCTGTGACGAATGCGCCTACCCCAGCAACGGATCCGCCATCGGATCCCACGCCGACTCCGACACCGGATCCGCCATCTGATCCCGGCGGGGGAGAGGAAGCCACCTGATATATGAAGTATAACCGCATCCTGATTTCGGGTGCGGTTTGCTTTATCGGATTCTATTTGCAAATATGGTTCTAATTGTCCCGGAGCAGACATACAATGCAGCAAAGGGGGACAATCATATGAATCATAGCAAACGAAGGATATCGGCAGCGTTTTTGATCGTGCTGCTTTGGATGCATGTACCGGCGTATGAGGCATCTGCCGCTGCACCGGAGATCTCTGCCAAGGGCTGCGTGCTGATGGATGCGCAAACGGGTCAGGTCGTATATGGCTTGCAGGAAGCGGAAAAACGTCCGATGGCAAGCACCACAAAGATCATGACGACGCTGCTGACATTGGAAAGCGGCGATCTGGACGAACCGTTCACAGTAGACAGTGAAGCGATCCGTGTGGAAGGATCGTCTATGGGCTTGCAGGAAGGGGACACTGTGACCAAGCGGGCATTGTGTACCGGCATGCTGCTGCCTTCCGGAAATGATGCGGCGAATGCGTCTGCGGTGGCAGTTGCAGGAAGCATACCGCGCTTTCTGGAGATGATGAATGCCAGAGCCGCCCAAATCGGCATGACGCATACATGTTTTGCATCGCCTTCCGGATTGGATGCAGAGGGACACGGCGCATCGGCATATGATATGGCGCTGCTTGCGCGGGAAGCGCTGCAAAATCCGGAATTTGCGGAGATCTGTGCCAGACAATCGGCATCTGTCAGCTTTGGAAATCCACCGTATCTGCGCACATTATACAATACGAACAAGCTGCTTGGGATGGATGAAAGTGTGATTGGTGTCAAGACCGGTTTTACGGATGCAGCCGGCAGATGCTTAGTGAGTGCGAGCCGGCGGGACGGCAGAACGCTGATCTGTGTGACGCTGTATGACCGGAATGACTGGGCGGATCATCTTGCGCTTTATGATTACGGCTTTGCGTCTGCTGAGCCGTATACAGTGCCGCTGCCGGAGATTCCGCCGGTTGCGGTAGAGGGCGGGACGCAGGAAGCGGTGGGGGCATATCTGAAGCAGCCGCCGGAATGGACAGCGTGGTGCGGTGTTCCGCCGCAGTATACGGAAGTGCATTTGCTGCCGCCGTTCCTGACCGCGCCGGTTCATAAGGGCGACCGGATCGGGGAAACGGTGTATTGCAACGGAAAAACGGAGATTATGCGCTGCCCGCTTTTTGCGATGGAAGACGTGTTGCCGCCTGACAGCACGAAAACAAAAACACATTTTACAGATTGGCTAAAAAACATCCTTCGCCGTATCACCGGCAATTACAAATAGTATAAACTTAGTCAGAATATACAATCTTAGAGATTAAAACCTGTTGACAATGCTGATTTTTGATGAATTTTACAGAATCCGCTTGACAGAATTAGATATTTTTGCTATAATACAATCATGGCGAGCGAAGGTATCAAGAATTTGAAACCGGCATCCGCCTTTCCTCTGCAACTGATTTATCCTGCTTGCCTCTTTTCATGATAAATCATTGCCCTCTCGATTTCATTACCCGTAGCAAAGTAGCCTTCTCATTTACCCGTGAGAAGGCTTCTTTGTGTTTATAAACAGATTAAATATTGACATTTTGCCATAAACGTCAAATTCTTGCCGCAATATTTGACAAAAATACGCATAATATATCATTTAAGTGAATGTGCGATCTGCCAAAGCAGTGTACCCACACAATAAGCCCCCGAGGTAAGGGCGATGCCCGCCGCCATTGATCTAAAGCT
>DMBA01000139.1 GCA_003446315.1 Ruminococcus sp.
ACTTGCGTGAAACCAATTGCATTTTTTGGTATATCGGGCAGTGCCCTCATTTTTGATCCGTCGGAGACACTTTTTCTGCTCCCATTTTGCTGCACTGTATATTTTTTGGTTGCTCCCATTGAACTTTTCACTATAATATGGTATAAGCGGGGAAGCCCCGCTGCAAATGATCTAAAGTTTGCCGGATGCGCATGTATAAATGTAAGTCAAGTCATTGTGTTTTTCTAAATATTATGATATAATAATACAATCGGTATTTGTTATTATTATACACCGGATTTCGAAAAAAGTACAATGCTAATTTCAGATACTGCTATATCAAATATGAATAGTGAGAACGAAAAATGGTCGATATTTATATCTTGCAGCAGCTTGTGACCTACGCCGAATGCGGAACCCTCTCTGCTGCCGCCGAAAAACTGCATACATCCCAACCCGCTATGACACGCTCGATGAAAAAACTGGAAGACGAGCTTGGCGTGATACTGTTTGAGCGCAGCAAAAATCATCTGCGTCTGAATGAAACCGGAAAAAAAGCAGCGGAATACGCCCGCCGTGTTCTGGATGCAAACAGAGATTTCACGGAAAAGATCCGGCAATATGACCGCAGTCTGCACACCATCTCCATCGGCTACTGTGCGCCCGTCCCGCAGGAAGTCTTCACGCCGATCCTGAACAGCGTGTTTGCAGGCATGACGATCTCAGCGGATATGAAAGATGATAAAACGTTTCCGGATGATCTCCGAAACGGCATTTATCAGCTTGCGATCACACACTGTCCGCCGGAACAGCCCGGTTTTTTCTGCAAAAAATGCGGAGAGGAAACATTATTGGTTTCTGTTCTGCCCGATCATCCTCTTGCGCAGAATCCGGAGATCCGTCTGCATGATCTGGACGGTCTTTCGATCCTGCTCCTGACACAGATCGGCTTCTGGGCGAATATGCACAAGGCGAAGACCCCGCATACAAAGTATCTGCCGCAGATCGACCGCAATTCATTCAATGAGCTTGCCGCAAACTCTGCATATCCCGTTTTTGCATCGGATTACTATGTCCGCCGCGGTGAGCGCATCCCCGGACGTATAGATATCCCCATCTCCGATCCGGAATGCCATACAGACTATTATCTGGTCTGTATGGAATCCGAAAAGCATCACTATCAAAAGCTGTTTGACAGCATCCATGCACGAACCGTCTATTAACCGGAACATGCACGCAGCAACTCGTTTTTTTCCAAAATGTAACTTGACAAAGATATGAAAATGTGCTATACTATGGGCGGACACACAGTGTGCTGAGACAGATACGACCCGCCGGCGATCTGATCGACGACCCTGCACTGCTGCCGTCCGCATGTGCACGAAGTCCGTGCTTGTATTGTATCCCGCAAGGGAATGATAACAGGAGGAGGATTTTTACATGAAATCTCAAAACACAAAAGCCCTGGTCGGAATGGGTATTCTGACCGCGATCGTTGTGGTGCTTCAGTCACTCGCAAGTTCCATTCGGTTCGGCCCGTTCAGCATCACGCTTGTACTTGCGCCCATCGTCATCGGCGCGGCAATGTACGGCTGGAAAGCCGGTGCATGGCTCGGAGCTGTTTTCGGCATTGTCGTTGTCGCAACGGATGCCGGTGCATTTCTCGCCATCAGCCCGATCGGAACTGTTTGCACCTGCGTCGGAAAAGGAATGCTTGCAGGTCTGGCTTCCGGTCTGGTTTATCAACTGATCGAAAAACGGAATCAGACCGCAGCCGTCATTACTGCCGGTATCGTCTGCCCGGTCGTCAATACGGGCGTATTCCTGCTTTGCTGCCTGCTCTTTTTCCTCGATTCGGTAAAAGAATGGGGTGCCGGAGCCGGTTACGATAACATCGGCGCTTACTTCCTTTTCGCATTTGTCGGTGTCAACTTCCTCGTTGAACTCGGCATCAATATGGTACTCAGCACAGCGATCGTCCGGATCCTCAAAACAGTCAAGCGTCCTGCTGCTTCCGCAGCCGCTTAATGAAAGGTATACGATCACATGAAGATTCTCACCATTGATATCGGCAACTCCAGCATTTGCATCGGCTGCGTCAACGATCACAAAGCCGAATTTGTTGAACGCATGCACTCAGACCGTAACAAAACCGATCTCGAATTTGCAGTTTTGGTAAAAATGGTGCTGGAACTTCATCAGATTGACATTGCAACACTTCACGGCGCGATCATTTCCAGTGTCGTGCCCCCGCTGACGGATCTGCTGGCAGCCGCTGTCAAAAAGCTGACCGGTATCCAGCCGATGATCGTCGGGCCGGGCATGAAAACGGGCATCAATGTTCTGCCGCAAAATGCAGGTGCAGATCTGGTCGTCGGTGCGGTCGCAGCACTCCGCTGCTACGGCGCACCTGCAATTATCATCGACATGGGAACCGCTACGACCATAACAGTTGTAGACCGGAACCAGAATTTCATCGGCGGCATCATTTATCCCGGTGTCACACTTGCATTGCAGTCTCTGGAATCCGGTGCAGCACAGCTCCCGCGCATCCAGATGAAAGCGCCGAAAAAAGTCATCAATACAGATACCATTGATTCCATGCAGGCAGGTCTGGTTTACGGCAATGCAGGGGCAATGGACGCATTGATTGACCGTGCAGAACAAGAGCTGGGCTATCCGGCAAAGATCATTGCAAGCGGCGGGCTTGCACCACTCATTATCCCTTATTGCAGACATGACATCATCATTGATGATGAGCTGCTGCTGAAAGGGCTGGATATGCTCTTTTATAAAAACTATACAGATGCTTCATAACAGCACAAAGCCGCAGTCCTTCCGGAAATCCGGAAAGGTTCTGCGGCTTTTTCATATGCAGATGATTGATTTCACGCAAATTCTGTGATACAATAAGAATATAAGACCATAATGAACAGGAAGGGCGTTTATGAAACAGATTCCATATAAAAGGCTGCTTCTGATCCTGATCGCATTCCTTTTGATCGGGATCGGGATTGCAGGCAAAGAACCCGATCTTATTATGCAAAAGGCGGTGAAAATATGTCTGGAATGCATCGGCATCGGATGAGCCCCAAAAAGCAGAAGCATTTCCGGCTGATCGTGCAGATGCTGTCAGCAGCATTCTGCAACGGCTTTTTTGCCGGTTTTATGAAAAAAACAATCTTCACCGGCAGCAGCAAACGGCTCTGCGTACCTGTGCTGAACTGTTATTCCTGTCCCGGTGCGCTTGGGAGCTGCCCGATCGGCGCACTGCAAACCGTTCTCGGCACAAACCGGCGCATCCCCTTTTATACTCTCGGAACAATGATGCTGTTCGGTGTCATTTTCGGACGATTGATCTGCGGTTTTTTCTGTCCGTTCGGATTGATTCAGGATCTGCTCCATAAAATTCCGCTGCCGAAATACACCGTCCCGAAAAAAACTGACCGCATCCTGCGCTATGTAAAATATGCGGTTTTCCTGCTCTTTGTGATCCTGCTGCCGCTGCTGGCTGCGGATGCACTCGGAAACGGTTCGCCGTATTTCTGCAAATGGCTCTGCCCTGCCGGCACACTGGAAGGCGGCATCCCGCATGTAATAATGAACCCGAATATCCGCGCTCTTGCCGGAAAACTGTTTACATGGAAATCAGCGATCCTGCTTTTTATCGTACTCGGCTCTGTGCGAATCAGTCGGTTTTTCTGCCGCTATTTCTGCCCGCTGGGCGCTTTTTATGCACTGTTCCAGCGCCTTTCCTGTGCGCAGATGACGTTTCAAAAAGAACAATGCATTAGCTGCGAAAAGTGTGATGCCGTTTGCCCGATGGCACTGGATGTGCGCAACCAGCTCCAATGCGGCGAGTGTATTCAGTGCGGGAAATGTCAGGCAATATGTCCGGCAAATGCCATCTCCAGAACGTTTTTACAGAGAAAATCATCTGCACATCCGGATGAAAAATTGTCGAAATCTGACAGTGACCGGTGATAAATGATTATTGACTTTCATTTTCCTGCATGCTAGAATGATAGTAGTTCGATCAGGCATTCTGCAACAAATAAGGAGATGTATGATATGAAAAGAACACTCGGATTCAAAACCGCCGCAGCCGCAGTATGTACGCTTCTGACGACATGGCTTATGCCGTTGTTCCCGCTGCAAACCATACCGGCTGCTGCCATCTCAACCGATTATCCGCCGCAGCTCATCAATATTGCATCCAAGGATTGCTCCGGTGTACTCACCGAAAACGGCACCGCTGACGGCTCTGCACTGACTGTACAGACATTAAGCGGAAACCTTGCCGGTTCATGGCGCTTCGACCGTGTCGGCAAAGATGCAAACGGCACATTCTTCAAGATCACCAGCGCGGAATCCGGCAGACAGATCACACCGCGCAATTATCGGGTCGCAGCCGGAAATGATGTCATTCTTTACGGCAGTGAATCGCATCAGACACAGCATTGGTATCTGATCCCGACAAAGAATGACCGTCTTGGAAACGGTTTATACTACAAGATCGTCAACTACAGCGATACGTCCCTTGCCCTTACACAAGGCAAAAACGGTATGACCCTTTCTTCATTTACCGGCGCGGATAATCAGCTTTGGCTTTTGAATGCAGACGGTTTGCAGGGATTTGCAGGATATTGCAAAAACGACAATACCGGAAACATCAAAGCAAGTGACATCGGCGGATTGTTCGGCGAAGTGGTTGAGGTTTCCAATTTCAATGATCTGAAAAAATATGCAACCTCGGATGATCCTTATACCATTGTTGTGTCATCCAACCTGAAAGTCACAAACCTGACAAAGGATTCATCCGGCAGATATTATTGTCCGGACGGCAGAATCTATGTACACAGCAACAAAACGATCATCGGCAGCTATAATGCACATACGCTGTATAATGTGCAGTTTTGTACTGCAACGAAAAACGGTACCGGAAATAACCTGATCCTCAAGAATTTCGAGCTTCAGCATGATAAGGAATCAAACGGCAATGATTCCATTGTGGTTTATTTCGGTTCCGGTGAGAACTTATGGGTCGATCACTGCACCTTCACAGGTCACTCGGATTATAACACCGCATCGACCGGTCTGCCGGATTGGGATAAATTCCTCGCCTGCTGCTATGATGCAGATTACTGCACCGTGTCCGATTCATCATTCGGGCTGCATGAATACGGTCTGATCCTCGGCTATCCGGATGATAACCAGAGTTCTTATCAGCAATATAATAACTTCCCGCGCATGTCGATCATCGGCAATCAATTCAACCGCACACTGACCCGCGGCCCCGGATTGATGCGGTACGGTTATTTCCATTCACTAAATAACTATGTCAATCAGTTCAGCATGGCTTATACTGTGCATTCCGCCAGCAAGATCTTTGCAGAAAACTGCGTCTATGAAAACGGCGGAAACGTCATTTGCGACTGGAATCAGATCACCTATCCCGGCGCATATGCAGAAAGCGGATCCAAGTTTTCCGGCTGCGGGCGTACCGTTCAGGGACAGGGCACTTCGAGCAATCCAAGCTATTCCGTCCCGAACACATGGCGGCCAAACACCAATTATGCATACACCGCATTGACGGCAGATCAGGCAAAATCTTACTGTACATCAAACAGCGGATGCCAGTCCGATAAATCCAAAATGGCTTATCTGCGCTTCCAGTCAAAAGGTCTGCCGAGTGCCGGATTTACCGAAGCACCAAACGGCCCGACTGCCGCGGTCTTCCCGGACGGCGCTGCATACCGCATCAAAAATGTCCATTCCGGCTTATATATGCAGGTGGAAGGCGCATCGGCAAGCAATCAGGCAAATATCCAGCAATGGGGCAGCGACGGCACTTCTGTCCATGATATCTGGAAGCTCTGCGATGCCGGCAACGGTTATTATTATATCGTATCCTGCGTCGGTGACGGCGGTACATATGTATTGGATGTAGCAGGCAGAAAAACCGATAACGGCACCAATATTGATCTTTATCAGTATAATGAAGGCAGCAATCAGCAGTTTATGCTGACAGATAACGGGGACGGTTCCTATAAGATCCTGACGCATATTTCCGGCGAAAGTGCTGCGGTCGAGGTTGCAGATGCTTCTGCACAATCCGGTGCAAATATCCAACAATGGGCTGCAAATGACAGCGACTGTCAGAACTGGATTCTGGAACCTGCGGATAACCCGGGATGCAAAATGGATGAATCCCTCTGTTATACATTTGAAAACGTCAATTCCGGATATGTCATGGATATTGAAAACGGAAAAATGGCGGAGCAGACAAATGTCCGGCAATGGGAAAGCAACGGCTTTGACTGTCAGAAATGGGTCTTGCAGTCAACCGGTTCCGGTAATGATTACATAATCCGGTCCTTGCAGGATCCTGCGTACATGCTGCGCACAGAAGGCGGCGCAAACGGCAGTAATCTTGCGATCTCGGAAATCGAAGATCAGAATGCGGTATTCCGGTTCAACAAGTGTCTGGATGGTTATTATATGCTGTTGTCCGGCGCATCCATGTGGCTGAATTATGTTGAGGTCGGCGGCGCATCCAAGGAGAACGGTGCCAATATCCAGCTTTGGGAACAAACCGGCAGCAGTTGCCAGCAGTGGAACTTGCAGACGGAAGTGCGTCCGACCCAGCCGCAGCCGATCATTGGTGATGTCAATCAGAACGGCATTTGCAGTATTGCAGATGTTGTGCTGCTGCAAAAATGGCTCTGCGGTGTTCCGAATACTGTGCTTCCGGATTGGACAGCAGCCGATCTGAATGCAGATAACCGTGTCAATGCGATTGATCTGACCATTCTGAAACGCATGCTGATCGCATAATATCCTGATATTGAATCGCCACGCTGAACAGCAGTACTGTCCGGCGTGGCTTTTTGATGCAAAGGGAACCACTGATGTAAGTGTCTCTGACGGATTTAGAATGAGGGCTCCGCCCTTAACAATGCCAACAACTTAAGCAAAAGCGGCGAAGCCTAAATAAAAGTTTTGGTCGAGCTTTTTCAAAAGCTCGCGGAGTCCAGAGGCAGAGCCTCTGGTCGCTCACCGCAGTGAGCGAAATACCCCGCATGCAAGGAGCTCCGCAGGGGTGAATCCGAGAAAACGATCCAGTGGATCGTTTTCCGGAGAGGGGCACCCTGCGATAGAGGGTGCCCCTAAGTGAATT
>DMBA01000064.1:0-195 GCA_003446315.1 Ruminococcus sp.
CGGCTGCTTTGATTGCAGCCGCCTCTTTTTGGCGTTTATGGGATCATGGAGTGAATGTATTCGTTGCGCTTGATCATAAAGTCAACGATCGAAACCTGATCGCCGCCGTATGAATATAAGCCGCCGCCCATTCCGGGGAAGCCCCAGCCGCCGAAGCCGCCGCCTCCCCAGCCGCCGCCGCCCCAGCCGCCGAAG